>JADGBW010000182.1 GCA_015231305.1 Magnetococcales bacterium
TTGGTATAATTATATATATATTTTGGAATATGATATTATGAATAATAAGCCAGTGATAGGCCTTTCACTGTTGATTATAATTGCACTTGGATGGTTATCTAACGATTATTTGCAATATACTCAATGGGTTGAGAAAAGTGAAGCTGCTGCCCTTAAACAGGCAAGTAATGAGGTTAAAAAAACTATACCAATTATTGAATCTACTCTAAATATGGTAGAAAGGTCGGCCCTTGCTTTAGCAGAAGAACTAAACACTGGAAAAGCAAATGTACAAAATTTAGATGAACGGCAAAGGGCAATAAGTAAAGATAACCCAGATATATTTGGTCTTGGTGTTGCCTTTAAGCCTGAATGGATCAAAAAAAACCCAGTTGCAACTAATGGAAAAGGTCGCCCAAACCCTCGTAAAAATAGAAAGGGGATTATGCAGCAAGCCAATCTGTGTCTTGATCAAGGCATGGCAGACTATCTTTTTGCCCCATACCTAAAACGTGAAGATCAAGGTAGTCAAGCTCGTAAAAGGGTTATGGTTAATGAATCATATGATTACACTTGCAAGCCTAAATATTGGTACACATGCCCACTAGGACTTGTTCCTGATACGTGCCCAAAACCTTCAGGTGCTATGTGGTTAGAGCCGTACTTTGGTGAAGCAAGCCAACGTATGGTAGCAGAGTTTGCCGTTCCTTTTTATACAGCAGGAGGTAAAGAGCGTGGTGAGGAGCCCATAGGTGTTGTATGGGCAAATATGACTCTGGACGATTTTACAGAGTTACTAGCTTCTCTAAAGCTTGGTGGGGCAGGGTACAGCTTTATATTGTCGCCGAAGGGGGTTTATATCGCCCATCCTTTAAGTTCAAAAACCGAAGGTGCTGTTACCATAAAGCAGGAATCATCCTATTTGACAGGAACCAACCTATCATATCTTTTTGATGCTGCTAAAAAAAATGGTACACAAGTTGGTGAACAGATTGACCCTTTATCTCAAAAGGAAGCATGGTGGGTATTTGAGCCAACCGCAAAGGCTGATTGGGTTCTTGGTGCGGTATTTATCAAGGACGAGCTACTAGGTAATCCTTTGGATCGTCGTCGCCAGCTAATTGAAATGTCTTTTTCAGGGATGTTAGTTTTAATGGCATCTCTTTTATTAATTGTGGGTGTAAAACCTGGTAAAGAAGATATTACTTACTGGAGGGGAGTAGGTGTAGTTTCAATTTCATTAATATTGATGATCAGTGTTATATGGTCATTGGCTATAAAGTATCCAGACTATGATGATGCTAATGTATCAAGGTTTAAGCATGAGTCTATAATATCTAGTATAGGTGCATGGCTAAAAGAGGACACTAAAGAAAATGTATTTAATATTAAAGGAACTGGTGAAGCTTATGAGCGATATTGGCCAAATAAAATTCTCAGCCAAGGGCAGCTTAAATCTTTTGAAAAATCATACCAACATGAGATATCTAAGATAGGAAATTCAAAAGATTGGGATGTTGTATATCTACCAACAGGGGTGTTTATTCAATCTGCTAAATTTATTGGATCAAGCGATATTCAAGTTACAGGATATCTTTGGCAGAAACTTCCTCCCTCAGACCCAATATGTACCTCAGTTTCTAAAGAAGAACAAAATATATTAAAATTTGAGGTGTTGGGCAAATCAGGAACTTGTGTTGAAGTTAAAGGCGGAGTGATTTTTCCTGAAGCTGAGAACAGTTCTTTAAGTGAGACATATCGTCGCAAACGTGTGGATGGAGGCATAACTATTGGGTGGTATTTTGATGTCACTTTACGTGAACCTTTTAGCTATGAACAGTATCCATTTGATGTAGAGAACGTCTGGATACGAATATGGCATTCAGAGATTGGTTCGACTGTAGTTTTAACTCCAGACCTAGCTGCATACCCAGTGTTAACGCCAATGACAAAGCCAGGGTTAGAAGAGGATTTTGTCTTGCCTGGTTGGAATATTGTTGGCTCTTATTTTGGTTATCGCAACCACAGTTACACTACAAATTTTGGTTTGCCGAGTTATTCTGGACAGGAGAACTTTCCTGAGCTTCATTTCAATATACTCCTAAAAAGGGAGTTCATAGGGCCATTTATCAACACCATGATGCCAGTAATAGTTGTGGGTGTTATTCTGTTTGCTCTTTTATTAACCATTACCAATAAAGAGGAAAAATCAGTATTAGGTTTTGATACGTCAGGTATTTTAGGGTCAAATGCTGGTCTGTTTTTTGGTGTTCTTATAGGTCACTCTCAGTTGCGTTCCCAGTTAGAATCTTCGGGGATGGTATATATAGAAAATTTCTTTTTAATCATGTATTGCGCTTTATTATTGGTGTCAATAAATGCCTACCTCTTTAGTGTAAAGATAAATAATAACTTTATATTATGGCGTGACAATTTGGCTCCTAAGCTTATGTATTGGCCCATTATTTTGTTATTGGTGCTAATAGTAACCATGCGAAGCTTCTATTGATCAATCATGTAGGCTAATAACCTTTTAGTTCATAAAAAATTGATCATATAAACTATGCTTAGGGCAGAAAAAATTGAACACTAATAACGATAAACTTAGTTCTGAAAGTATCCTAGCTACATTTGGCAATGCAGAGATTTTTCAGGAATTAAAACTTCCTGACCTTGCCCGTATAGTCCCTTTCATGAAAGAACTACATTTTAAAAAAGGCGAGCAGATTATTGCTGAGGGAACTCATGCAGATAAACTATATATGCTATTAGAAGGGGTGGTTCAGGTAGACTCAGGTCGGCGTTCTATGGGGACGGTAAACGAGGGTTATTTGGGAGAGGAAGCTGTACTAGATCATCCTGAATATTTTTACACCATGACAGCTGCATCTGATGTGGTAAAAGTGCTATCGTTTATTGGCTCTGAAACCAGTAAAATTCTTGAAAAACAGGTTTCGGCAAAAAGAGATTTTTCTTTTTCACTGTTACGTTTTGGTTTGAAGAATAAAAGTGACGTGCACAGTAAAAAAGAACCCAATATAGTAAAAGTTGATAGTGCAAAAAAACAGAAAAAAGAGGTCAATACTTTTGTTGGTTGGGTTCTTGCGTTTTTGTCTCCACTAATACTATATAACTTGCCAATACTCTCTTCTATTGGAGAAAATGCCCGGATTTTTATTGCAGTTTTTGCAGTAACAATTCTAATGTGGGTTTTTAAACTGGTTCCAGACTATGTAGCGGGTCTTTTGTCTGTTTTAGTTACATTGGTGTTGGGGTTAACCCCTGGATCAGTGATATTGGGTGGGTTCCAGTCTTCAAGCTTTTTTATGGCACTTAGTATTTTTGTTCTAGCTTCTGTTGTAGTTGCTTCTGGGGTGGTTTTCCGTGTTACTCTGTTGTTATTAAAATATACTCCTCCATCAACATTTTTCTATAATCTTATTATTACTTTAGCAGGGCTTGTATTAACTCCTATTCTTCCTTCATCCAACGGTAGAGTAGGGCTTATAACCCCTCTGCTAAACGATTTAACATCTTCACTTGGTTTTAAACGTCAGGGACCAGATGCAACTAGGTTAGCAGTTTCAGCATTCTTTGGTTTATCTATCTTTTCTTCAGTATTCTTAACCTCAAAGTCTATTAACTTTCTGGTTTTTGGTATGCTTCCTCTCCAAGTACAGGAAAGTTTTCAGTGGGTCGATTGGTTTTTAGCTGCTTCTGTAGCAGGTTTAGTAAGTTTAGTGCTTGTGCTTTTCATTTCATCTGTGGCCTATCCTCCCCAAGAAAAAGCTCATATAAGTCAGGAACATATTATCCAGCAATTGTCTATTCTTGGAAAAATGAGCAAGTCTGAGTGGGGAGCTACCATCGGTGTAGGTCTTTTTATTCTCGGTATTGTCACCACATCTATTCATAAAATAAAACCTGCCTGGATAGGGTTGGCTTTGATGTTTCTATTCTTAGCCTTGGGAACCATGAACAAAAAGGAGTTCAAGGATAAAATAGATTGGCCATTTCTTTTTTTGTTAGGAACCCTAATAGGTTTAGCAAGAGCAATATCACATTTGGGTATTGATAGTTTAATTGCTGCCCAGTTAGGCGGTCTTATGGGGATTATGCAGAGCAATATTTATCTGTTTGTATTGATATTAGCTGGAATAATTACCTTAATCCGTTTTGCAATGTCTATCAATGCTGCAGTAGTTATATCTGCTTCTATATTTCTGCCTTTAGCTCAAAGTGCTGGACTAAATATGTGGGTAATGGGATTTATGATATTGACTCTAGCTGAGTCGTTTATCATACCGTATCAATGTTCATATTATGTCATGTTTCAGGGATTAAACGAAGAGCGAAAAATTTACTCAGAAAAATCATTTCTTAAGTTTAATCTCTGGAGTTTCATAATACGCCTAACGGCAATATACGCATCAATCCCCTTTTGGAAAGCAACGGATATTTTAAAATGAAACCATGGATCAATAAAGGAATGATGCTACTATTTTTTGTCTGTATTGTAGTGTATCTAGTATGGAGTGCTATACACCGTCCACGTGTTTTGGTTTTACAAAGCTACGGTTTGGATTATGATTGGACCCGTGATGTTAACAACTCAATTAAGAAAGGTTTTTTAGGAAAGCCATATGATGTGCAATATCATTTTATGGATACTAAAACCCACTCTGACCCAGAGTTTAAATATATTGCTGGGAGCAGGGCGCGAAAGAGAATTAATAATTGGAAACCAGATGTTCTCATCGCAGTTGATGATAATGCTCAAAGTTTGGTAGCTGTGTGTTATATGGACTCTGCAAAGGTAAATATAAACAACATAAGATCAGCTAAAAACCCTGCTGTAAGAGCTATTTTTGGTCAATGTCGTAAAGATCATCCCGATTTAAAGGTTGTTTTTGTTGGTATAGGGGCTGAGCCAGAAGATTATGGTTACAATGGTCAAAATAATGTTACAGGAATACTTGAAAGGATGGATCACCCAGCTCTGCTTGAGACCATAATTCAGATAGCTAATGTTCAAAAAAAATCTAAAATGGTTGTAACTGCCCCAATTGATGATTCTACATCTGGGATATATAACCTAGATGGATTGCAAAACCTAAAAAAAGAGGCTGCCCCATTTGGTGTCACCATACAACCACAACAAATAAAAACATTTGCCAAGTGGAAGCAGATGGTAGAAAAAGCCAATAAAAATGCAGATTTATTGCTTATATCCAACTATCACACAATAAAATGTAACTCTAGCCCCAAATCAGCCCGTGTTTCTCCTGGTGATTTAATAGCTTGGACTCAGGCAAATAGCTCTATTCCTGGTTTGGGAGGGTGGGGGTTTTATGTAACAGATGGTGGGATGTTATCTGTGGCAGTATCACCTTTTGAACAAGGAGAGGTTGCCGCAAGACTAGCAATTAAAATTCTAGAAGGTGCAAAACCTAGCTCTTTACCAATTGAGACAACCCATCAATCTATTATTTTTATGAATAAAGCATTAGAGCAGTATTATGGCTTGTCATTACCTCGTATTTACGAAGCCTTTGCTCGTGCTACAGACAATTTTATACCTTGTAAAAGCAAAGATTGCAGAATTGATATACAGCAGATAAAAAAAATAAAAGAAAATAAGAGGCCGGCAACTTTTTGTGAAAACTCAGCTGTTAAGAGAAATTAATCCAAGGTGAAAGCCAATATTTAATATGGTCTAGGTAGAGATAGATAAGTGCCCCGCCCACATAAAAAACAACCCCAGCAAAGTTGTTAAATGCAACACTAAAATCAGTTGCCGATGGGATTGCATTTTCTAGAATTACTACGATGATAAAAACGTAGAGAATAAATGTTATGGTTGTTTCATCTACCAGTGTGAAAAAGTTTTGCTCAACGTAGTAGGCTAACAATATTAACAACAGTGGTGCAAGAGCAGTGGGAATTGCGTTAAAAAACTTAATATTGCTAAATGACACACTACCTAATACAAAACCTCCTCCCGCTTGTCGCTTTGGCCACAGAGAGAAATTTGTCGGCTTAGCCCATAACAACAACCCTACAATGTAGTGGGCAAGTTCGTGGCAAAATGTACCAAAAAGATTTATAAAGCTAATGGAAAAACGGCTACCAGAGGCTATACTCATTAGCCTTACAATAAGAAGAACCAAAATAATTAGGTAGAGTCTATTATAAGGTATCTCTTTTAATTCCTGTAGAATTATGTCAAGCATCTAAATATTCTTATTTTCTCGCCTAAGGTTATCAGTTTGTCTTCTATATCTATCTTGATTTGTGGATACAGAAACTGTTTTACAAATGAGGAGGTATTTGATCTTTTTTGCACCATATGGCTTGCCGAGTTAATATATTTTGCATTTTTGTTATAATAGGTCTCATGAAATATTAACTGTTATAGGTATTCTAATAT
>JADGBW010000064.1 GCA_015231305.1 Magnetococcales bacterium
TTTTCTTAAGCAGTGACTTTATGCTATGGCAAAAGCTCTTTATGTTGCATGTTATAAATAAAAAAACTGGCGTGTTGCTATTATATTGTTTCACTAAAAAAAGTATTCCTCAGCTAAACTGAAGAATACTTTTTTAGTGGTTATGAACGTTGATAATCTTTATTCTTACTTTATTGGTGGCACTAAAACCAAGCCACGTGGTGATAGGTTACCTGTGTTAGTCATGTAGAGTGTAATTCCCCTTAAGTTCCAATAAGCCAAGAATTTGCTGAAAAATCGAGCGTTACTATCGCTGACTTGTGCGGTATCGTAGTAGCGGGGTTTCCCATAATCATTTTTTAAGACTTTCATGATTTGATAGGCGAAGTCTTTTCGGTCATAGTTTTTTGATATTATTGCAATACGTCTAACTTTACCATTTACTAATTCTAAATAGGTAGTAGCTGGATGACCTAAAACTGGCAAATTATGAACACGCACTGTTCTGTCTTGAAGAAGAGTTATGTAACATGGGGGACCACTTTTCTTTACCTGTTTGAGGTATCGACGGTCGACATTACACTCTTTTAATGAGCTTGGTAAGGGGTTGCCAACAGTAATTCCATGCCAGTTGAATTCAACATCAGTTGCAGGTTTGTTTTCTAAATTAAGCGGGGTATAACCTTCACGTTCACGCTCAGCAAGGTAATCTAGCTCATCACCTATCTTAAGTAGTATCTGAAACTCTTTGGCTAAGACCCTACATTCGTTTCTAGATTTTCCCACAAGTATTTTATCTTTAAAGCAGAGAAAAGCTTCTGTTTCTTCATCGCTTTCCCCTGGTAACAGACTTTTTACATAGGTATGAGGGTCCATTGTAAGGTCTTTATATAAACGGATATCAAACCCTGCAGAAAAACCACGTAGATCATCAGCTGAAGATGTCTCAGGGAGGTAAGCATCCATGTAACTAAGGGGCATTCCTCGTTTTGCGTAAGAGAGGATTAATCTTTGGTTTCCTATAGAGCGGCTAGTTGGATCAAACCCCTGTTTTGTGAAATATTTGTCGTTACGCATATGCTGTGGTACAGGAGGGTAGCTTTTTAGCAGTTCTGGTTTAGTCATAGGTACTACAGATGAGCATCCAGATAACACAGGCAAGCTAATAACAATTATAAAGCAAAATATCCATCTTAAATTCATATTCATAGTAACTCTTTTGAATAGTAATTAAATAGCAATAAATAATAAATACTGGGTACTTGTAAGTTAAATCAAGTACCCAGTTTGGTATTTACAAATAAACTATTGTGAAGTTAAGAAATGCTGGATCATTTTGCTTGTTATACGAGTCATACCTTTTTGCAGGTTATTGTCTGACACATTAGCTTGACCAACCCAGACGATCTTGCTGGTTTTAACATCAATAAGTTTAGAGGTAAGACCAACACGAGCGATTGGAGCAAAGGCATTTTTGCTTTTGCCAGCTATTTTTTCATTCCACTCATCTAAAGTCGTGCTTGGTGGCATTATACATTTAGCATTTTTAAAATGTTCTAAATACTCTTTACAGGCTTTCTCTTTTTTTGGCCTCTGATCTTCATAGGCTTCTTGTTGAGAAGTATAACGGTCTATGTCTGAGCTTTGTAATATTTTGCTTAGTGGTACAACTTGACTAGAAGATTCAAACTCGGTAACTGCGCCAATTAGAAAATAGTCAGCTTGTAGCAATTTACCAACACGTTTTGCTACATCTAGATCTGATAGTTTTGTAGCATCTTCGGATATACGGATTTGTTCCTCCATGATATTTTTAATTTTTTCTCTTTCAATAATTTGATAACCACGGCGCTGCATGTCCATGATGAAAGAGTCAGCCACCAATGCTCCTGAGCCTTCTTTTTCTTTTGGCTGTTGAAAGTCCATAATGGCTACAGTGTCATTGGTCTTACTGATGTTAAATTCTACTGAACGATATGCATTAAGGGTAACTGGGGTAACAGTAGCTTCATCAACAGTTTCGTAACGAACTTTTGGAGGTTTTGGTAAACTTGGTATTTTGGGAAAGTCGGGGGCAAACATCGAACAATTAGTCAAAAAGGTAGCACAAATGCCAATTACTACAGTACGGATAATAGATTGTCTTGGTTTACAATTCCGCATATACTGGTCTCCTGAAAGATTAGTTGTGCGATTTGATGTGCGGGGAAATATAAAAAATTTGTAACATCCAATTTTAATGAAAATCCCCCAACTTTCACAATTGCAATATCACACTTGAATGGAATAAAGATCGTACTCTAGACTAAAGTAAGGTTGCTGACAACATATTTTCTCAGATAAAATCAGATAATTGCTACACATGTTTGGAAATAACTAATGAATAACATAAGACTTTCCCTGTCAGCAGTTATTATATTTGCTGCACTGTTTTTTCTTCCTGAGAATAGTCACTCTGCTAATCCTGGTCTGCACCGTGGCATAGGCTTAGTAGCTATAAATACTCCCAGTGGCAATCAAATTAATCTTTATGAAGGTAGCCATGCATTGTTGGTCGGTGTTTCAGATTATACAGCTGGCTGGCCCGATTTGGAGTCTATTCCCAAAGAGATGAATAGATTAGAAACAAGCCTATTAAAAAAGGGGTTTTCTGTTACCAAAATTATTAACCCAGATAGCACCAGTTTGAAGAGAGGATTTGAGAATTTTATAGACAAATATGGTTTTGAGTCTGAAAATAGGTTGTTGTTTTTCTTTTCTGGGCATGGTTACACAAGGAAAAATGGTAGTAAGGGGTATCTCGTTCCTGTGGATGCTCCCGATCCAACCCAAGATGATAAAGGATTTGCCCGTAAGGCTTTGCCTATGAGTATGATAATGGCTTGGGCACGAAATATTGAGTCAAAACACGCACTTTTTTTGTTTGATAGCTGTTTTTCAGGGACAATTTTTAAAACTCGTGGTTTGTCAGATAAAACTCATCCAACAGTTCGTAAACAATCTGTAAAACCTGTAAGACAGTTTATTACAGCAGGCAGTGCGGGAGAAGAGGTTCCTGCTAAAAGTGTTTTTCTTCCGGTTTTTATTGATGCCATAGATGGTGAAGGAGACCTTAATAAAGATGGCTATGTTTCAGGAATGGAATTGGGCCTGCATTTGCAACAAAAAATACCTCAACACACAAACCAAACGCCGCAATTTGGTAAAATTTCTGACTATGAATTAAGCCAGGGAGATTTTATTTTTATTGTTGATGGAGAATCCGATGAAATGGATCTGCCTGTAGCAACTGACCATTCAGAAAAAAACAATATTAACAAGTTACTTGTTGCGTGCGATAACCATCTACAATCCAACCGCCTTACTACCCCAACTAATACAAATGCTTTTACATGTTATAATAAAGTTTTGAAACTTGATGCCTCAAATATTAAGGCTTTGAATGGTTTAAATGCTGTAGAGCAGCGCTACAAAAAATTAGCACAAAAGGCAGTTAAGGTTGGTAATTTAAAAAAGGCTAGATCATATATAACTAAGATTAGAAAAATAAATCCAGAGAGTCAAATAGCTGAAGAATTGGCGAGTAAGGTTGCAAATAAACAAAAGATAAATAGAGATGCTAAGCAACGTGCTAAAAAATTAATTGTACCAGGTTGTACAGCCTGCCCACCCAATGTAAAGCTTATCGGTTTAAGTAATGCTCCAACTGGATTGGAAATTACTGTTGATGGTCTTGGAGGTTCAAGTGACAGGATAATGCTGCGAAAAATCAGGGCTCAGAAATCTGCTATGAAAAAAGCTAAAAAGCAGATTGTTGCTATTTTGAAAGGTCCAGATTTTAATAAATCAAATTCAGAGGCTAACACTATATTTGAGGCAGGGGATTTACAGGATTTGGAATATTTTGACGATGGTAAACGGGTTAGTTTGGTCTACCGGGTTCCCCTAATCAAAAAGTAGTAAAATGATATATGAGATATTAACAGTATATACATGAGGGATTTGTCTCGAAAATATGTATAAAATCAACATTGTTAAAATAGTATATTCCAAATATTTACTATTCTTAATATGAAGTGGCAAGCCTGCTTGCGAATGTTCGGGTATTATAATAATTTATGAGTAAGCATGTTCTTAAAATCACAACATGATGTGTCATTAGTCCGTAACAAAACTGCTTAATTTAGCCTATTCAATTTTGAAACATTAAACATTGATATTATATTCACTCTCCAACAAAAACACAGTTTCTACCGTTCTCTTTTGCTTTATAAAGAGCTTGGTCTGAGCATTCAATTAAGTCTTTGCCCTGTTTACCAGTTATATATTGGCAGACACCTAGGCTAGCGCGAACAAAAATTGTGTTTTCCTCGTGTTTAACTGGTTTTCTGGAGATAGTACTGCGTAATTTGTTTGCAACTTTTGTAGCTGCCTCAATTTCAGTATGAGGAAGTAATAAAGCAAACTCTTCTCCACCATATCGTGCCAGAAAGTCTGATTTTCTAAGCAGTTCTTTAGCTCTTGCTGCTACTACTCGCAAAACTTCATCGCCTCCTTGATGTCCAAATTTATCATTAATTCTTTTAAAATAATCCAGGTCAAACATTATTAATGAAAGGGGTTGGTCGTGGCTTATGCTGTGTTTAACTTCACGGCTGATTGCTTCATCAAACGCCATTCGGTTATATAGCCCGGTTAGACCATCGGTTAATGTTTGTTCTTGTGCTTTTTCTAGCTCCTGACCAACATCCTGGAGCTGTTTTTCCATCTCTTTGAACTGTTCTTGAGTTTCATCTAGAGCAGTTATCATGTTGCTGGATTTAGTTTTAATTAACTTTGCACTGGAAAGAAGGTTGTTTTTAAGCTCTGAGAGGTCATGTATATCTGCCGACTTATCAATGTTTAACATCGACTCGTCCATACTATCTCCAAATAATCCCATATCATTCTTTGTACTTTCAATAACTTTCATGATTTCAATAACAAGATCTAGGGCTTCTTGTTCTGAATTTTCTTGAGAGTCAATAAAGTCGCGTAGAGTCTGTATTGCTTTCATGCGTCTATCGTGCTTATTTTCGAGAAAAGCAACAACAAACTCTAGAGGATGTTCACTCATATTACGCCTCGTTAGTTTTGGTTAAGTGTACTCCATCGTCAAGACAACATTAAAAATAGATAAAAACTCTTGAGTCGATGTGGTTGTAAGTCGTTATATTACTTGGGTATATTTTGTGTTTGCCTGTTATCCCCAAGATATTGGTAGCAAATACTAGTTTGAAACTGTACTAACAAATTACTAGCAGTAATTGCTATAAACAATGTCGTTAGAAAATAGTATATCCCTGTATTGGTCAGCAATCCAAGGAAACTTGTGTACCTTGTTGGAAGTGGCACAATATCTGTTTTATTAAAAACAAGATGCAATTGGGCAATAATATGTGGTTTACAGTCATATTATTCACCTAACTAACTAGACAAGGCTATTTTAAAAAATTATGTGAAGAGTAGAGATAAATATATAAGTCAAATATTAGCATTATTAATTTTATGTATATTGTTTATTGTACCCCAATATTTTAAAAAAAACATTAGAGTGGCAATGTAAGATAATTTACTCTATTGCTTGAATTGTTCGATAACTTCCAGCAGCTTTTGTTTGGAGATGGGTTTAGTTATGTGGCTATCACAACCTGCATCAATAGACTTTTCATCATCACCATTCATAGCATGGGATGTAAGGGCCAAAATAGGGGTTTTAGTGCGTCCATATTTTTTTTCCATCTCCCGTATTTGTCTGGTTGCCTCTAACCCATCCATTACAGGCATCTGAATATCCATTAATACTAGGTTGTATTTTTTACCAGACTGTATCGCGCTAAGGGCTTGAGCACCGTTTACCACCGTATCTAATTGATGTGGTGTTCCTTTAATGTAAGCTTCTATTACAATGGCGTTATCTTCATTATCTTCTGCCAGAAGAATAGAGCTTGAAGTTACATTTTTCTTTTGGTCATCTATATGGGAGGTGTTATTTAAATTGTGCTCTATATTGTTATGATCTTTAACAGATAAAGGAATTGTGAAATGGAATGTGCTACCTTTTTTTTCTTCACTATCCACCCATATTGTTCCTTTCATGGCATCAACCAAGCGTTTACAAATGGCTAGTCCAAGCCCGACACCGCCATGTTGGCGGGTATTGGAAGAATCGGCTTGGGAAAAAGTTTTAAAAATTAATTCTTGTTTTTCTATTGAAATACCAATTCCAGAGTCTGACACTGAAAATTGGAGAGTTTGATTGTTAGGACGTGAGAGTCGAAGTTCAATTTTTCCAACATCAGTGAATTTGACAGCATTGCCCAACAAATTTAATAGAACTTGTCGTAGTCTTTTCTGGTCGCCTTCAATCTGGTTAGGTATATCAGGGTCAATATGGCATTTTAAGTCTAAATATTTTTTCTTAGCATTTATAGAATGAGTTTCCAAGGCTTCTTTAGCTAGCTCATGAATATGGATTGGTTTGTTCTCTAAATTTAGGCGTCCTGCTTCAATATGTGAGATATCTAAAATATCTGAAATTAGCGATAGTAGACTTTTTCCAGATCGGTTTATTACTTCTAGGAAACGGGTAAGGTAAGGGTCTTTATTAAACCCATGAGCTACTTCTGCCATGCCAAGTATAGCATTGAGAGGTGTGCGAATTTCATGACTCATAACTGCTAAAAATTCGCTTTTTGCTCTGTTTGCTGCCTCTGCCTTTTCAAGAGCAATCTGTTTTTCAGCCTCAAATTGTTTGCGTTCTGTATTATCACGGACAAATGCTACAAATCTCTGATCACCATGACCTGGAGAGGCTAGTTGTAAAAATATTTCTACTGGTATTCTACGACCGCTTTTGTGTTGATGTATTGTTTCGTAGACTATAGATTTTTCAGGTTGCGATATTAATGGGTTGATTAGTGCGCTAAAGCTTTCCTTTGTGTATTCTGGAATAATATCAATTGGGGTCATATTCATAAGTTCATCAAGCTCATACCCAACTTGGTTGATAGCACCTTTGTTACAGTATATAAATTGAAAATTATCAGGTTGGAACATGAATATACAATCAAGTGTTTGGTCCAGTGTCTCTTTAAACTGGCTTAAACTATTTTGACTTTTTTCTAAATCGTAAGTACGGCTTCGGACTTGACTGTTTAAAAGCTTGTTTTGTTGGCTTACAAAACTAATAGTGATATAGGCAATAAAGCTTGAAATCATCACTGTTATTAAAGATATAATAAATAGAATAATACGGTTTGTTGATATCTCTTCAGAAAGATTAATGTGTGTATCAGACAACTGGTTGTTAATTTTTAATACTAACGAGCTAACATTATCCGCCATGGTATTTGAAATTTCACGGCTTTCACGAAGTTTCTTTTTAATAGAATTATTAAGCTCTAATTGCGCAAGGCGTATCTTGAAAAGGTTGTTATTGTCTTGTTCTAGTTGAATAAATTTTTTGGATATCTTTATTATGTCGTTGTATAGAATAGGGTTGCGATGGCTGAGTTTCATTTTTTTAAACTCAGCTATTGCAAGAAAAAAATTTCTTTTTGAATGGGTATATTGATTTTTTATTCTTAATAGTTCAATTTTGTTATGTGCTAAAGACGATGTAGTTAGCAGGCTAAGCATTAGGTTACCTTCTGCTTTAATTTCTGAACCATTGCGAAAATCTTTAAGCCCTTGCTCAACCATTGGTGAGACAATTCCGTTTTTAAGTCCTGTTGCGCTAATTAATTTAGAATAAGTAGTTTTAACCTCATCATCATTTCGATCCTTATTATTACTCTCTTTATTTATTCTTTGTAGTTCAGACTCTAACTTTCTCTCCACCCTATATGCTAGCAAGGAGTGCAAAGAAGTTATTCCATACAATATTGGGTTAGAAACATCATTCATATCTCTTTGGATATCTTTGATAGTATTGAGAGATTTCTGGCGTTGTTGTGTTAGTTTAAGTTGGTTTGTAACTTGTTCATACACCTGCGAAAGGGCCGTTAACATTAGTTTGTTTAGTCGCCCTGTTTCCTGTAATTCAATGCCAGGAATTTGATTATTAAGAGTCTCTATGTAGGTACTTATCCTGCCAAAAACTCTGTTTTTATCTTCCCAAGATTTTTTCAGTTCAGTGGTATCTTTCACCGTACTCAAGGTATGAGCAGCAGCTGCAAGAAAAGCTGTTTGTTCAGAGAGCCCTTTTGCTGCCAACAACGCAGGTAGAGTCTTTTGTAATATGTTGTTTGTGGCATCACTACTTTTACTAAATAGGTAATTAGTTAATATCGTAGCGATTATCACCATACTGACAATAGCCAAAAAGGCAGTAAGAAGCTTTTTATACAAGTTAAGAATATCCTAATCTATAATAGTGCTTAATGTTTTAATGCCACTGAATTTCAACCAGAAGTGTCCAGTAAACCGTGTTGTTTAAGAATTTCATGGCTATTTGTTTTATCTATCATCATTGAAGGTAAGATAACATGTTTGGGGACTGGGTTACCTTTTAATAGTCTTAGTACTTGACGGATTCCCTCTGCTCCAGGTGTCATGTATAAAAAGGTTGCATCAAGAAAGCCCTGATCCACCCAGCGAACACCTTCTGCCGGAATTCCATCAATTCCTATGAAAGCAATTTTGTTCTCTCTTTTTACATCTTTAGCAGCTAGGTAAGCACCATAAGCCATAGGGTCGTTATGGGCATAAACCAAATCAATTTGTGGGTGGTCAACTAAAAATTGAGACATGATAAGATAGCCTTTGTCTTGCTTCCAGTCACCATCCTTTAACTTGCCAACTATTTTTATGCCTGGTTCTTTAGATACCACCTGAAAAAAACCGTTATGTCGGTCACGTGCTGGTGTGGATGCCATGCCTCCCCATATTTCTACGATATTGCCTTTAGCTTTGCCTTCTCCTCCCAAATGTTTCACAGCAAACCGGCCGGCTTCTTGGCCTATAAAAAAGTTGTCACCACCAATAAATTGTGTGTACCTATCATTGTCCAAACCTCTATCTAGGATAATTGTTGGTATGCCATTATTAAAAGCTTGGTTGATAATCGGTGTCATGGCTTTAGAAACTTTTGGGCTGACCAAAATTGCATCTACACGACGTTGGATAAACTCTTCAATATGACCTATCTGCATACTGACATCATCTTGGGCATTTCGCATCAATAAGTTTATTTCTTTGTGTTTTCTTGCTTCTTTACGCAACAAATCGTTAAACAATAACCGCCATGGCTCAGTAGTTGTAGCCTGTGAAAAACCTATGGTAAATTGCTGTTCGCAGTAAGCAGGGGTTACATAGAAAAATCCAATAGCTGTTAATACAACTGTTAAAATTTTCAATGAAAATAATGTGAATTTCATCTAATATCTCCGTCTAAAATGTGCTTTCTATCTTTCTATATGACATGCAACGAACAATCAGGGTAGAACCTTAAAAGTAGCAAAAAAGCTGAAATTACTCAAGCTTATGAAAACATTAAGGACTTGAAAAAAATAAGCAATTAAATATGATGACAGCTTCAAGTTAACACTTATTAATATTAACATACTTGTTAACATTACAACAATTCTTTATATTACCCCGTTTTCGGTAGTTGTTAGCACATCACTAACACATCCTCATTATCTAGCTAACCAAGAAAAACTCGTCATCAACAATGAGACATCGAATATTTTTGGTTGGGCAGATAAACCAATATTTTACAGTAATAATGCAAGACCAGCTGCCGAATTTAGTATTAAGTGTTTAACCTTATAAAAGCAGTGAGGAGAATAAAAAGGCCAAGTTTTTTGCAAATAAATATTTAAATATAACAGTTTAGTAAATATTCGATAAAATACATTTTTTTAAAACATGGTTGTTTCTTAAGCTAAACTCCCTAACCGTTTTTAGTATCACTAATTACTTCATGCATTTCAAAAACGTTGGGGCCAGCATAGATATCCTGGTTGCTACCACGGTGTTTTGAGTGTGCCTCTTTAAAAGCATCGCTTTTGGTCCAAGCTGTGAATGCTTCTTTATTTTCCCACCATGTCATAATAACATGAAAATTAGAGCTTTTATCTAAAGGTCGCATTACCAAATTACGGATAAAACCGTCAGAATTATCTACAAGCCCAGCTCTATTTTTAAAGCGAGTTTCAAAATCATCCCAAAACTCCTCTTTAACATGAATTCTATTAACTACCACTATCATATGTAAATCTCCTATTTTTTAAGGTTATTTCTATGTTTGTTTTAAAGTCTTTAAGTACAAAAAAATTGTTATTAAAATATATTATCTTAATCAACTAAAACTCGGTAGGGAGAGTATGAGCGCATATCTTCAAGCTCTGCCCAAATATGTTTTTTTTCTATGGTAATGTATTGGTTAATTGCTTTTTTAAAATCGCTATCCTCAATATGGTGGGCGCTGTAGGTTAACTCTGGCAAGAACCCTCTTTGTACCTTATGTGGCCCTTGCGCACCTGCCTCTACCATTCGGATTTTTGAGTTTATTGCAATTTCTATAAGTTGGTAATAACAGAGTTCAAAATGCAAATAACGGTATTGACTATTACAGCCCCAGTAACGACCAAACAGCTTGCCTCCTTTGCAAAAACTTAAGGCTCCGGCAACCCAATTCCCATTATGACTAGCCAAAATCAATATAATATTGTGACTAAAAATTTTAAATATTTGTTTGAAAAATAATTTGCTTAGATATGGTATAGCCTGTTTTTGTTTAATTGTATCTAGGTAGAACTCTGCCATGATACTGGCATGTTCATCGTTAAGCTGTTCTCCGCTTAGTCGGGTTATGGTTATACCTGATTTTTGGACCTCTTGTCGTTCTTTGATAATCTGTTTTCTTTTACGAGATTTAAGTCTTGCAAGAAAACCATCAAAACTATCATAATTTTGATTACGCCAATGAAACTGTACACTGTGGCGAATAACCATGCCATTGTCATGAAAGTCAGCTAGTTCAGAAGGATGAATAAAGAGATAGTGTAATGATTGGCAATTCATTTTATTTACAAGCTGTTTGGCTCCTGCTATTAAGCGTGATACAACCATGCCTCTATCTGCATTGGGGTGTAACAATAACTTATGACCTGTTGCTGGAGTAAATGGAATTGCTGACACAATCTTTGGATAGTAGTCTTGACCGTGAGCTTGATAAGCTTGCGCCCATTGCCAGTCAAAGATATATTCTCCATAACTATTGGTTTTTGAATATAGTATGTTTGCACCAAGCATAACCTTCTCTTGCCATAGTGTTAAATAGAGGGGGTGCCATCCACTATTTCTACCAACTGAACCACTTTTTTCCAGTGTCAGTAGAAAATCATATTCTGAAAAAGGGAACTCAGACCCAGAAATAGTATTCCAATGAGTTTTATCAATTTTGGTAATTGTAGAATATAGTTTCAATTTCATAAGGGTATTGTGAACAATGCACACTAAAAAAAGCAACCCATTGGAGAAAATCAGTCATAGAACACTTAGCCACTATGAGTCTGTTGCCCAAGATTTTTGGGAAGGCACAAGAGATCATGACGTTACCCAGAACATTGATGCTTTATTGTCAGCTTTGCCCCGTGAAAAATCTCTTGAAATATTAGATTTTGGTTGTGGTCCAGGGCGGGACCTTCACCTATTTAAAAAACTGGGACACCAACCAACTGGCCTAGATGGCTGCGCTGCTTTTTGTGCAATGGCAACAAAATATAGTGGTTGCCAAGTTTTACATCAGGATTTTCTTAAACTGGATCTTCCTCAAAAAAAATTTCATGGGATATTTGCTAATGCTTCACTTTTCCATATCCCAAGCAGTCATTTTACAACTGTTTTAAAACAGTTGGGTAATTCGTTAAAGACTGGTGGAATACTTTTTTCTTCCAACCCCCGTGGCAGTGGTGAAGGGTGGAATGGTGACCGTTATGGGTATTACGTGGAATTAGAAAGCTACAAAGCCCATCTGATAGATGCTGGTTTTAAATTGTTAAGCCATTACTACCGTCCCCAAGGAAAACCCCGCAATGAACAACCATGGTTGGCGACAATCAGCCAATGGAGTGGTGAGTAGAATATTGCAATGCCTAATTTACCCAGTAGCAGTTGCAAAATTTCTTTATATTTTAACAAATGCTGTTAATTCAAATATTTGTATAGATTTTAAACCGAAATAACCCCCAATACTCTAAACTAAATCAGTTATATATACCACATGACCACCAAACATATTTGTAGATTCTATTTTATTGATTGTTAATAATATGTTATTTAATGAGGTAATTAACTCAGTTATTTTTTTAAATGAGTATAAATTAATACCTCTGAGGGATCATGAAAGACGAAAAGAAATTTCAGATTAAAAAACCAATTCTTGTCCCTTTTTCCTTCGCTGTATTGACTCTTCTCGGAGTTGTTTTCTACTCTACATATACCGTCTATTCCGGCCAGCGGGATCTCATGATTCAAAGGCCTGTGGATGCTATTCCTCTTAGAATGGCTGCTCTTAAAAAAAGAGAAAGGAATTTTCTTGGAAGTATGCTGGGTTTCATTTCGCAAATAAAATCTCTTCAGGATGCATTTATTAAAGGCGATAGGGAGCTACTAAACAAGCTTAGCACCCCTCTTTTTAAAAGACTAAAAAACCAACACAATATCACACATTTTTATTATACTGACTTGGAACGAAACATTTTTTTAAGGGTTCATAATCCTACAAAATATGGTGATAGGGTTGATAGAGTAACCCAGCTTAACGCTGAAAAAAATAAATCATTATCCGCCGGAATAGAGTTGGGACGTTTTGGCACCATGACCTTACGTGTTGTTATACCGTGGCGATCAGATAGCGGTAAGTTAATAGGTTATATGGAACTGGGTAAAGAGATGAGCGTTCTTATTGATTTTCTCAGAAACAGAATGGAGATTGATTTTTTCCTGTTCGCAGAAAAGAAGCTGTATGATAAAGACCTATGGGAGGAGGGGATGGGTTTGTCAGGTCAGCCATACTCTTGGAATCAATTTAATGATTTTATTTTTGTTGGCAGTACAAACGATAGTTTTCCCCCCGGTATGGTTGAGTATCTGCAAAGCGGTGGCTGGAAATATAAACACCCTATAAAATCACTCAAGAGCAATGGAAATGATGTCTACTTTTATTCTGTGCCTATGAAGGACATAACAGGACAGACTGCAGGGCGAATTATTGGTAGTTTTGATATAAGCAAATTCGCATTTGCTATGGAGCGACATTTAAGTTTGGTTGTGCTGACCTGTATAGTTTTAGGGCTTTTATTAGCTTTTTTGTTTTACAAGATATTAGGGTCTGTAGAAAACAGAGTACATGGGGCAAGCAAGAAAGTGATTGAAAGTGAGTCCAACCTTTCTCGAGCGCAACGAATTGCTCAATTTGGTAGTTGGGAGTGGCGGCTCTTAGACAATAGCTGTTTTTTTTCTGAGGAGGGTGGTCGCATACTAGGATTGGGTAAGAGGGGCCAAGGTAGTGATATTACTTTTTTATTGTCACAAGTTCATGCAGAAGATAAACAAAGATTGCAAAGTTGGCTGGCTAAATGTCGTGAGGGAGAGTCTGTTTCAGAAATTGAAGTAAGAATTATATCTACTGGTGGTGAAGAGAGAAATGTAAGGTGTTTAGTTGAAGTTGAGCTTGATTTAAATGGAAGCCCTATCAGATTATTGGGAACAATACATGATGTAACTGATAAAAGGGTGGTGGAAAGACGTTTGAATATCGCTACTCAAACATTTGGTAGTGCTTTGGAAGAGATGGAAAGCCGGGTAGGAGATCTAAACAGGGAAAAAGGTAAGCTTGAAGAGATATCTTTAACTGATCCTCTAACCAACTTAGGCAACCGACGTGCTTTTGAAGAATGTTTGTCAAGAGAGTTGGAAAATTGTCGGCGAAACAAGCATAAAATGGCTGTTATGTTCCTTGACCTGGACCATTTCAAACCTATTAATGACCAGTTTGGGCACGATGTTGGTGATGCTGTTTTAAAGGAAGTTGCACATAGGATGAGCTTTGTTATGCGTATTTCTGATCAAGTTTTTCGCATAGGAGGTGATGAGTTTGCTGCAATTCTACCTAATTGTGGTGATGAAATAATGATTCTCAGCGTAGCTCAGCGTATGCTTGTGGCTGTATCGGAACCAATGAAAGCAAGATCTATTGATTGTAAAGTTGGTGTGAGCATTGGTATAAGTCTTTTTCCTGAAAATGGAGTGACTACTGAAACTCTTTTGAAAAAAGCTGACCTAGCCTTGTACCAAGTTAAAGGTAAGGGGCGGGGGTCGTGTCAGATATTTAAAGAAAAAGATTGAAGAATAATATATTGCTCAATTTATTATGGTTTTTAGAATATATCTCTGCACTGCATCTAAATTTTATACCTGTTAGCACAATTTAAAAATAGAAAATAAGCACTAAAATTCATCTATCTATTTTGGCATTGTTTTTTAATGATGTAAATTTAAGGTTTGTAAAATTTAAAGTCGTTTTTGCCTGCTTCTTTAACGGCGTATAGTGCAGTATCTGCTAAGATCAACAATTGGTCTAACTGTTCACCATCGGTGGGGAAGACTGCTATACCTATACTAGCGCCAATTGTAATACTTTTACCCTTTATGTTCATTGGTACTGAAAGCGTTTCAAGAATACGTTTAGCCATTGGTTCTAGACCAGATCGACTATCTGGTCCTGTTATTATGATGGCAAACTCATCTCCACCCATACGGGCGACCATGCTGCTATCTCGGCTTTGTTTTTGAAGTATGTTTGCAACCTTCTTAAGTACCATATCTCCAACATGATGGCCGTGAATATCATTTATAGGTTTAAATTTATCCAAGTCTATCATAAGCAAGCCGATCTCCTGCTCATACCTACGAGCATATGTAGCCGATTGCTCGAACCTTGAATTGAAATGACGTCGGTTGGCTAATCCAGTCATGGGATCAGTAGACGCAAGCTTGTGGAGTTTTAGCTCTTCACGGGTATGACTAAAAATTTTCCAGATAAGAAGGCTGAAAATTATTACCAACATCGGCATAACCACGAAAAAAAAGATAGATCGCAGTGATGTGATGTTCTTTAGAAGAAGTTTGTTATTGCCAGAATAGATCAAAGTCATGTTGGCTTCCGAACTATCAAATGTCTTTGCTTTATGCCACCAATTGACATCTCCTAAATCATGATTATGGTTTCCATATAATCGTTTATTGTTCTTATCCAACAATATCACCTCAGTGATGCCTTCTATTATCATGTTGTCGATGGCACGCTTAAACGAGCTGAAGTCTAATTCAATTAATAATACCCCTAGGTGAATTGTCGGCGAGGCGTAAATTGGTAACGACAGTAGGTAGTTCCCGTTAATACCTATGTTAGCCTGAATTGCATTTTGGGGAAGTAATAAGGCTCTTTTTATGTCGGATCTTTGTGAAACGTCACCTAGATTCCTGACAATGGTATGGTCTTCAACTTTAATAATTTCGTGACCATGGGTGTTGATAAAGCTGATTCTCTTTATAGAGTCCCTGTCTTGTTCCATTTGCCTGAAATAGAGTTCTAAGTGTCTAATGACGCTACGTTCCGACGCTCTGTTCATGGTCAAGCGTGAATAGCTTAAGAGCTTAAAAGCTGGTATTTCAATAAATGTTTTGAACTCTCTTGTTGTTGCTTTGAGCAAAGCATCAAAATCGTTTATCCTGCTATGTGCTTCGGTTTTGAAACGGTCAAAAACCTGTCTCTCCATGGTCTTTTCTAGTTTTAAATAAAACCATGTGCTCCCAAGCAGAAGGATGAGGAACAAACCTGAAACCAAAGTCAAAGTAATGGTGAGCCTACTTCCCATGGTTAACATCTTTTTTTCTATTTTTAAAATTCTCTTTAACCTCTTTTAGCAAAGCTTCATAAAGGTGTCGGCGAGGCATTACATTCCAAAGAATCATTTGCTCGAAGTAATTCAGTTCATCTAGATGTAGTGCATTAATTTCACTTTTTGGCATTTTAGATAATGCAAGCATGTTAGCCGGAGCAAGGCCAGTTATTCGAACCATTTCAACTTGGACACTGGGTGATATCTGGTGGTTTATGAAATGGTATGCCATATTTTCATATTTAGTATTTGTGCCAATCAAGTAGCTATCAAACATACCAACAGCCCCTTCTTTTGGTACCACCATTTTAAAGTTCCGCCCTTCCTTTAAAAGTTGGCGGGAAGGGTCGAACCAGCTATTAAGGAGCAGTATATTATCATGGCGAATGTAGTTTAGTTCCTGCTCTTTTCCTTCATAATAGCCGTGAATATGCTCGTTAAGATGGAACAGTTTCTCTTTGACCTTATTCAACTGGGGTTTGGTTAAGTTATAAACATTATCGAAACCTAGGGTTAGGGCAGTTATCCAGATCATTGAAAAGTCGTCCCAAAGGGCTGTCCGGCCTGTATATTTATGGTCCCATAGCACCTCCCAGCTATCTGGTGTTGGTAACTTATCTGCATCATACATCAACCCTGTTGGTCCCCAAGCCCAGGGAATAGCAAAAATACGAGATTTAAATTGGGACCATTCATTGTACTTGAGGCTTGGGTGTAGGTTACCATATTCTGGTAGTTTATCTAAGTTAAGAGGCAGAACAAGTTTCATATCATGGAGTGTTTTAACACCCTCATTGGAGATGATAATTAAGTCGTATTGCTCTTTAGATTCTGCTGCTTCGATAATGGCGTCTAGGTTGTTTAAAGGTGTATACTGGATTTCTACATCATGGGCCTTTTCAAAAGAGCGAAAGCCAATAGTCTTGTTTAGGTTTGTAGGGTCGCTATAAACATCCCACCCGGCGATTTTAAGAATAGTATTCTTATTGGATATATTTTTTTCTAGTTCTTCGTGAAGACCGTCAGTTCTAGCATTTGTCCCAATTATCATGATCAACAATACGGCAACAATGCCGATTAAGCTTTTTTTCATTCTTTCCCCACTTTTATAGCTCTGCAATAGTTGGTATTAATAAAAATTTGATCAAAATAAGAGTTAACAAGTATTTCACCAAGAATTACTATTATAACCTAAACAAACGTTTAGCAGATGCATTTAAACTAGGTTTAAACAACGCATAAGGTCAACATAATTTAAAATAAATTACCTATAACTGACCAAGCATATTATTAAACTAGGTTACCAAGGCAACTATTTCAGTATCACATCAATTCTTTTATACAGGATTCCATCTATTGTTAAGGAAACAGATTTTCCTGGATAGTTAACCAATACATCGATAGAGTACCTTGCAATAGCATGGCTTAGGATTTTGTTTTTGATTAGTTTTAAAAGAATCCGCGCTAGCCAAATTCTGCGGTTTCAACCTTTTCTGTGGTTTCAACCTTATGGATGTAAAAATGAAAACCCTTTTGATAAATGTTCCTATTCGTAATTGTGGTACAGATTTTCCTCCATACGGTATCTTATCTATAATGCAATCGGTAAGAAAGCATGGGGTAAGCGAAATAGATTTTTTAAATATCGATCAAAAACGTCTCCAATATCAACAGGTAGTTGAGTATATTAAAGATGCAAAACCTGATATTCTAGGAATCAGTTGTGTGGTATCCACATCGTACAAATATCTTAAAGATCTCTCATTGGATATCAAAAAAAACTTACCAGAAACATTGATAGTCATTGGTGGCAATATGGCTGCTGCAGGAGAGGTGTTATTACACAAAACTGGTGTTGATTTATGTGTAACAGGTGAAGGTGAAAGAACTCTCTGTAATATTATTGAGAAGTATAAAAAAAACCAAACAAACTCCCTTGATGGTTATGATGAAATTCCAGGTCTCCTGTTTCTCAAAGGAGATGAGGTTGTAAATACTGGATATGAGCAAGAGATAAAGCCTGATGAAATATATGAAATAGACTGGAGAGATTTGGAAAATTCTTCTGATATAAATCACTATATTGTGCCATTCAAAAGCAATAAAGGTGTAGCAAGTATCGCTTTGTGGGGTCATGATCCCAGGTTAGAGCAACCCCACAGACAAAGCAAAAATGTAACTACTTTAATCTCCTCTAAAGGGTGCGTAGCAAAGTGTACATTTTGCCATCGCTGGGCAAAGGGGATAAGGTTTATTCCTGTTGACCTATTAATAGTGAGAATCAAAGATCTGATTGAAAAATATGATATTGGCTTTTTAAGCTTTGGTGATGAAAATTTTGGTGCCAACAAGCGATGGCTTGGGGAGTTCTGTTCAAAAATTAAAGCTTTGGACATATTGTGGGCAGTCGGTGGAATGCGAGCAAACAGTGCCTCAATTGAAGAGGTACAGATGATGAAACAGGCTGGATGTTGTAGTGTTCAATACGGTATGGAGAGTGGCAGTGATAGAATTTTAAATATCATGGAAAAGAAAATTTCTGTTGAACAGAATAAGAGAGCCATAGACATAATAGTTGAGAGCGATCTATACACTACTTGTCAACTGGTACTCGGTATGCCGGGAGAATCTCCAGAGTCAATAAAAGAGACAATTGAATTTGCAAAGTATATATCTACACGCTCAGCAAAACACAATCTACATAACATTGCCATTTTTTATGCTCAAGCTCTTCCTGGCACACCCCTATATGAATTTGGTCGTCATAATAATTTAATTGCGCAAGGTATTGATGGTGAAGATGAGTATCTTTTATCAATCTCCAACGTCAATGCAGCAGACAGCTCTAACACCATAAACTTTACTGACTATCCAGCTCTTATCTGGAAATACTGGAGTGTACTTATTCAGATAAATGCAAATTATGTATTTGTTAAAAGAAATGGTTTAGATCTGTACAACCAACGTATGGAGGAAAAAAGCTCTCTACCTATATATAACAGATACCCTGTTGCCGCTTTCAAACTAAGACATTTTTTAGTAATAGCTTCGCTGCTAGTAACATTTAAACGAAATGGTATAAAAACAGCTTTTGAGCAGAGTATAGAGTATCTTAAATATTTCTTGTTTGGTAAAAAACGCAGCTTTAAACACGAGTACCGCTCATTAAGGAAAATTGTAAAAGAAGAACTGGGGCCTGTTCCCTCAGATAAACCATCAATGTTTCCTTTACGTCTAGGACGTTAAGCAATTGTTTTTAACAAAATGTAGCCAATGATGAGAAGTGCACCCCTTAAAACTCGATATTTTTACAAGCTAATGTCAAACTTAGTCGGCTTGGTTGCTAATATCGGAATCCAGGCTATAGTACCCCGAAGTCTTGGTCCTGAGACTTATGGAAACTTTCATTTTTTGACTAATTTTTTTAACCAAGTTATTTCATTTCTAGACCTGGGAACTTCTACAGCATTCTATACCAAGCTTTCCAAACGGCAAAATGATCATGGTTTGATAACTTTTTATCTAATCTTCATGGTGACAGTTCTTACAGCTCTATTTGTAATGGTTGTAATAAGCACCTCAACTTCCGCTCACAACACACTATGGCCAGGCCAAAAGCTTCAATATATATATTATGCAGCATTTTATGGTGCGCTACTATGGGTAGGTAGAATATGCACAAAGGCAGGGGATGCTTACGGTTTAACTGTTGGAATTGAAAAAATTACTATTTTGCAAAAAGTTCTTGGACTCTTCTTGATTTTAGGGCTGTTTTTTACAAATTATCTCACCCTTGAAACATATTTCTACTACTACTTTATAATTATCTCCTTTATGGCTGTTGGTCAAATTTGGATTATTATCAGGTCAACTAGTTTAATATTGCCATTGGTTAGACCGTCTATAGCCAAGCTAGTCTCATATTTAAAAGAGTTTTATACCTATAGCCACCCACTAGCAATGCTTGCGCTTGTTACATTGATTACCGGTGTTTTAGATCGCTGGTTATTGCAAACATTTGCCGGAAGTGCCCAACAGGGGTTTTATAGCCTTGCTTATCAAATTGGTACTGTCTGCTTTATTTTCAGCCAATCAATGACGGCACTTATACAGCGAGAATTTGCCATAGCTTTTGGAAAAAAAGATCTTCAAGAGATGGCAAGGCTTTTTCGTCGCCATATACCAACACTCTATTTTATTTCGGCTTATTTGGCCTGCTTCATTATAATTCATTCCAGTGATGTTCTGTTCTTTTTTGGTGGCGAAGCTTATGCTGGGGGAGCATTGACTGCAACAATAATGCTTTTTTTCCCTATTCATATGACCTATGGCCAGTTAAGTAATTCACTTTTAATTGCTACTGATCAAACCAGACTTTATCGAAATTTAGGCATAATATCCGTACTTGTTGGCTTGCCTGTAACATATTATTTAATTGCGCCTATAACTGAAAATGGTCTGGAATTAGGCTCGGTAGGGCTAGCAATTAAAATGGTGTTGATGCAGTTTATTCTTGTAAATGTGATGCTCTATTATAACACGAAACTTCTTAAATTATCTTTTTTAAACTACTTTACTCATCAGGTTGGCAGTGTAGTAATACTGTTGACCTTAGCCTTTATTTCTAATCAAGTGGTATTAATATTGATTGAACCTAAAGGAATATTAGAGATGGTTATAGGTTTTTTT
>JADGBW010000183.1 GCA_015231305.1 Magnetococcales bacterium
AGTCTATAAATTACCTGGCATCATTGGCAGGTGAAGGTGCTTGGCATGGAGAGGCTAATGTATTGAGTGAGAGACATTTAGCCCGTTGGAAGGGGATAGAGTTGGGAGTTGAAGCCTGTTTAAAGCCTCAAACAGCAAAGGAAAACTACCCAACAAAACTAGCTTCACCTTTTATTAGCACAGCAGAAAACCTTAAAGCAGCTACTATTATAAGGCATAGACGTAGCGCACAGGAATATGATGGAGAGAGTTATATAACAAAAGATGCGTTTTTTTTAATGTTAGATGCTTGTCTACCAAGAAGCGGGCAAGCACCATGGGATATTGCACCTTACAAAACTGCAATACATCTTTTTATTTTTGTCCATAGGGTCGATGGGTTAAAACCGGGTCTATATGCTTTGCCTCGCAATATTGATGTTGTTTCGTACTTAAAACAAAGGTGTGATAAAGAGTTTTTGTGGAGTAGGGTGGATGATGTACCCGTCCATCTGCCCTTGTATCTGTTACAACCCGGTGATGCTATGAGAGTGGCGAAGGGGATATCATGTGGGCAAGACATAGCAGCAGACGGCGCGTTTAGCTTGGGTATGCTTGCCGAGTATAAAGCTGGCCTTAAAGTTGGCGCATGGGGATATAGAAGGTTGTTCTGGGAGGCCGGAATGTTAGGGCATGTTCTATATTTAGAAGCAGAGGCTGCTGGTGTTAGAGGAACAGGTATTGGCTGCTTTTTAGATGATGTAATGCATGACTTGTTGGGGCTTGAAGATGATACATTTCAAATACTGTATCATTTTACTGTTGGTATACCAGTTATTGATAGTCGCCTTAAGACTATTGCCCCTTATGCTCATTTGAAATAAAATATTAAATATTGTGGTTTTTACTATAAGTTTCTAAATAAAAACTAGTTTTTACTGCTAGGTTGCAGAGGATTTTTTATCCTGCTGAGTTTTGATAAAGACCAGGGTTTGCTCATTATTTTATTAGGGTACTACAATTCAATAGTGAAACTAATTATCTCTTGGCCCCCCTTGCTCTTTTTCAGATAAGGGGGGCCAATGTATTTTTAATTGTAATATTTCTCTGCCATATTTTTCCAAAGGAAGGTATATACTGCTCTAACAGGGAAAAAAAGAATCTTTTCTAGTCTGGGGGAGACTGTAAAGATAGCTAGAGAGATTTTTGCTAAAATTTGCAGCAGCAAGAACAAAAATGATAACAGAGGGCTATTTACTTTCTGTATGATTCTTCCGTACATCCTCTCCTTCATACTGAGGATGGCTCGCATGGTTTTCTTGTCAAGATTAAAATAATTTCTTTTCCATGCATCTCCCTCATGATTATACACTGTGTGATAAAAAGGAGGATCCCAGCTTGCGTAGGGTTCCTGCATGTACCATCTCTGTTTGTCAGTCTCTTCATAGATCTTGGTTCCGGGAATTGGTATGACGATATAGGCCATTATGGAATCAACCAAATCTAGTATTTCTGCAAAACTTGACTCCTCTTTTTTTATAGTTTCTACCGTTTCAAAGGGAAACCCTATCATAGCGTTGACATCTACCTGAATGTTAGTTTTGCTCCAGATTTTAATGTTGTCCATAACGAGATGAAATTTTTTATTTTTTCCGATTTTCTGTAATGATTCAGGATCAAGCCGTTCTACTCCTAGGGAAAGTACTACACAGCCCGCTTCTTCTATTTTGGCAGCAAACTGTTGATCAATCTTGCCTGCCACGTTGGTACTGCAAGTAAATTTGATTTTTGTATTAAGGCCTGATTCGATCATCAAATCACAAAAAGCGATAGCTTTTTTACGATTAAGAGTAAAGTTGGCATCATAAAAATTAACCCTATCATGACCGTGTTTTTCAATAAGATACTCAATATATCGAATCTTGTACTCTGGTGACGCTTCACGGACCATCATATAGGCACTATTATCGGGTCCTTGACAAAAGGAGCATGAAAATGGACAGCCCCGTTGGGTTAACAAGGTATTGCTAACATGGTTAGCATCAACAGGGCTTAGTATAAAATCTTCCAAGTTGAATAGATCATGGTCAATAAATGGTAGTTCATCAAGGTTTTTGATAAACTCAGGGCGACCGGTGTCTATATACTCTTTTGAGCCTTCCTGATTAAAAATAAGGCCGGAAATTAACTTCAGCTTATCTGCAAGAACTGGTGTCACATAGAAGTTATCTGTAGGATTTTCATTAGCTAATTGTAGGGCACGAAGAAGGGGGATAATGGTAAGGTCTGCCTCCTCTTTGGCACAGATGTGGATACCGATTTCCAGGATTTCAGCCGGCCTGTAATAGGCATGAAGTCCTCCACCGATAAGACAGATGTGAGGAAATATCAACCTAACCTCTGTAATCAGAAGACGGGTTATATGAACATTGTAGGTATGGATATGGAAACCGATAACATCAGGTTCAAAAAGTCGAATTTTTTCTATGAGTTGTTTGATAGAGTAGGTTTTATAAAAAGAGTTATTGTCAATTATCTTGACTGTTGCTACCTCTTTAGCAATTGTTCCTATAAGTCCTAAACCGTGGGAGATGTTACCTTTTATCTCTGAATGCTCTCGCAGTAATAGAAATTTCAAAGCGCCACCATAATATTAATATCTCTACTATTATCAATATTTATTACCTTGAAAAACTGCTCTACAGCCAACTTGATTATATTTAGTTTTTGAGAAATAACCTCAAGTATATTTTTGTGTTCTATATTTTCTGGTATAATTTGTATGATTACAGTGAAAATTATATTAACAGTTATTTGAGTTTGTACGTAGCTAGATGATTTAAATTCTTTCATTATTATTATCCCTCTAGTTTTGATGGTATGGTCGAAACTTTATCAATATTTTTTTTTATTCTGTAATTTTGCCTATTTTACGCATTATCAATATTGTATTGTATATATATTTATTGTCATATTTTTTATATTATTAACAATAGTCATCTACGCAAAGCTAAATATCTGTACTGTTTTAAGTAAAGTGACTTGCTACCACTAGTTTGATTATCGTCAAAATCGGGCTTGAAAGCTTTCCAATATAGCTTTATCAGCTACTACAATTAATTCCTGGTATATTCCAAAGTTGTAATGCCTGCGAGAAGCGTGTATTGGTCCGCCAATGTCAGAAGTTGGTTAAGTAATAATATATACAAGTACAACATAAGCTAAAGGGATTATCGCATACTAATCTTCTGCTTCCTAAAGTTATATTAGATATTGCTAGGTATTACAAGTTTTGAAATTATTTATGACAATAAAGTAGTTGAGTGTGATCAATGTAAACTGGCATAACACTGAGAACCAAGTTGTAAGAATGGTTAGACAACAATAAAGTGCTTACTTGATCTGTCTATTTATATGGGGGGAGAATAGGAAAATAGTTAGTTATCAAAAATTTCAGGAATATATTGAAGAAGTGATGCTTGCTCGCAAAATATTATATTTTGAAAAATTTGCGAGCAAGCATATGAAATTCAAGAAACTAACTCTTAGTCTTTTTATGCTAAATATAGTTGAAACATAAACAAAAAAAGCTTTTTTCAGCTAGTATAAAAGAAAGTTAGAAACTGGTTTAAAATTAACTTTTACTCTTAAAACCTAGTTGCATCTCCTTCTTGTTCGTTTAAAAATCTTTCGGCCTCAAGTGCTGCCATACAGCCTGTTCCTGCTGCGGTTACGGCTTGTCGGTATGTTTTGTCTTGCACGTCACCTGCTGCAAAAACACCGGGGATATTTGTTGCGGTAGAGTCTGGTTTTGTTAGTAGGTAACCAGCATCGTCTTGATCGATTTGATTATCAAAAATACCAGTATTTGGTGTGTGACCAATAGCAATAAATACTCCAGTTACAGGAAGGTCTGTTATTTCATTGCTTTTTACATTGCGAATTTTAACAGCGTTAACACCGCCTTTACCTGCCTCACCAAGAATATCTTCTACTACAGAATCCCAAACTGGGACAATCTTATCGTTGGCTTTCATTTGGTCTTGCATTACTTTTTCTGCACGTAGCTCATCACGCCTATGTACAAGGTAAACTTTGCTACAGAAGTTAGTAAGAAATAGAGCCTCTTCCACAGCTGTATCACCACCACCAATTACTGCTACTTCTTGACCTTTAAAAAAGAAACCGTCACAAGTTGCACATGCTGACACACCAAAACCGTTGAGGGATTTTTCAGCCGGAAGCCCTAACCAACGTGCAGATGCTCCAGTGGCAATAATTAGTGCGTCACATGTATAAACATCTCCAGAATCACAGGTTATCTCAAACGGACGTTGATCTAACTTGGTAGATGTAACAGCATCAAAAATCATTGTAGTATCGAAACGTTCAGCTTGAGCACGCATTTTTTCCATTAACTCTGGACCCTGTACACCATTTTCAAAGCCAGGAAAGTTATCTACATCTGTTGTGATTGTAAGTTGACCTCCAGGTTGCATGCCTTGAATAACAACAGGTTTCATGTTGGCGCGACCAGCATAGATCGCTGCTGTATAACCAGCAGGACCACCGCCGAGAATCATGACTTTGTGATGTTTTACTTCGGACATTATTCTAATTCTCCACTGTTCAAGTTAATATATTAGCAAAATAAAATGTACCGTTTAAATATTAGGCTTTGCCATTCATATAGAATGTATTCAATTTTAAAATGTTGCTCCAACTAAGGAACTGTACCACTATGTGATGTCATTGAGGAGGAAGAATGAGAGTTTATTCGCGTTTTTTTGCTAGCTAAAAGTTTAACAACTCTTCATAACGCTCCTTAATATCGTGATTAACAAGGGAAATTTTTATATTTTACAGTATCAATTAATAGTAATATTGGTTATTAGCAATAACTGTCAAATATAGGTTTAGAAGATATTATAGTTAGCAGGGGTTTTTAGTTTTGTGAATGGGCTGATTTTTTTAGCATTGGATGACTTTTTAGAGTCTCAACTTGGTGTAGATGCCTGGTCTGAAGCTATGGATTCTGCTGGCCTGGAGCAACAGGATTTTGAGCCGGAATATTTTTACCCCGATCAAGTAGCCGTAGATCTTTTTAACGCAGTGGCAAAGCAACTTAACTTACCACTATCTGAAATGTTAGAGAAATTTGGTCGTCACCTTGTTCCTGGCTTAGTTAAGATGGGGCAACACATGGGGATTGTAAAAAAATCTTGGAGAACCCTGGATATTTTAGAGCATATACAAGACCCCATTTTAATTTCATTTAGCAATAAAGATGAAGGGATATTAGCACCTAAAATTCGTGTATATCGTTTAAAACACAGCGAAATTGCCATTGCATATGTTTCTAAACGCAAGCTTTGCCATTTATTAAAAGGTATTGTACTGGGAATGGGGGAATATTTTAGCGAACCTATTATGTTTAAAGAAAAAGTCTGTATGCATAATAATAACGCGCCTTTGTGTCGTCTTACTGTTTATATCGATGATCCTGATATGGTCCATTATGTTGATATAAATAGAGAGTTTAAGATTGTTCATAGTAAAATTGAAGAACTTACTTTTTATAACCAATTCTCAGGAATACCTATAATTCATGCGGGTTTAGTACTGCAATATGGCGACAAAGAAGTAGTTATCCAAGCTCCAAGAGAACAGTTGGTAGCTATGGAAGCAGAAGGAAAAACCTATATATCGCTAAAACATCTTCCTATAGGTTTAAAAGCTATGGTTAAAGAGGTAGAAGTTAAACAGGGGTATGCCACTCTACATGAATTTTTTATGACCAAAGGTGCTGTAGGGCAACGTTTTTATAAACGTATTACACCTAAAAAAAGGTTTGCAGTTACAATTGATATTGATGGGGCAAGTTTTAGTGGTAAAGTGCAAAATATCTCTGAAGGAGGGGTGAAAATATCTTTGCAAAAGCCTGTTAATCTCGATGAAAGTGTTCTGTTTATGCCTGTCGCTTTGAAATTTAACCTACCTCTTAAATGGATGCAAAAAGGGGATACAATTGAGCTTGGCCCACATAAACTATCTTTAGAAGGTAATCTATTAGATATTGTCGATGAGGAAAATTGCCTTGCTGTGCGTATTAAGTTCAATACCTTAACAAAACACAACCTGTTTGTATTAGACCAATATTATCAACGCTACTTAGAAGATGCACAACCACTTATTAACGAGAGACTTGGTGTCATCTGATGTTTATAGTAAATATTTAAATTACATTTTTTAATTGTATTAAAGAGATTGTGTTATACATGGTAGCACAATTGTAGTACAATAAAAATGTACGTGCTTTTCTGGTAAATAATTATAAAATTAAATATAATCTTTTGTTATTGGTTTGTGTGTAACTATTAGTTATATATATGTATTTTGGAG
>JADGBW010000184.1 GCA_015231305.1 Magnetococcales bacterium
AAACATCTGTATATGTTACTTATTGTATTTTATTAATTATCTGTTCAACATTAGATAGAGATGTTTGAACACGAATTACACCGAGACCATCTTGGTGCTGATAAGTGACAGCAACATATAACATAGAGACATTAAGAGTGGAACTAAAACGTCTGGCTATGCCATATTGACTTTTGATGGCTTGTTGTACTTCTGGACGATCCCCATGATTTTCCAACTCTAATAAAGAAACACCACTTAATTCAGAATCACCCAACACTCGCCCATGGGGGTCTATTATAGTCACCCTACGTTCTATAGCAATTCCAAAATTATCAGCCAGAAGGTCCATATTATTGGTGTTGTAGGGCTTGTCTGTCAAAACTAACAGCTCGCGAATCGCCTTGGCATTGCGGTAAAGATCATCTTCAACGTTTAGATTAATCCAGGTACGCAAACCATTTTCAAGATGCAAGCCTATTGCTAGCTCAGTTACTATGAGCAGTAGAATAGTAGCTAAAAAGAGCCGACCACGAAAACTTTTAATCACCGGTTAAAAATTTGTTTTTGGTTGATTATAGCGGTAGCCAACGTTACGGCGGGTTTCAATTAACTGATTGGAAGGGCCCAATTTTTCTCGTAAGCGGTTTACATGGACATCAACGGTGCGACTACGCACCCCACTTTTTTCACCCCACACCTGTTTTAACAGTTCATCACGAGACATAAATTGGCCAGGGTTGGCGGTTAAAGCGTCTAAAATGCGAAACTCCAGAGAGGTAAGAGATATCTCCTCACCAGCTACTACAATAGATTGGGTTGTGCGATTAATAGGTATAAGGTTATCAGATACTGGCTTAACACCACCTTTACCACCTTGTCTTCTTAAAATAGCCCCAATACGCAGTTTTAGCTCTCTTATAGAGAAAGGTTTAACAACATAGTCATCAGCGCCCAGCTCAAAACCCACAACACGGTCTATCTCTTCACCTTTGGCTGTTAAAATAAGAATAGAAACATTTTGGGTTGCAGGGTGACTGCGCACATGCCTGCAAACCTCAAGGCCAGACATATCAGGCAACATTAAATCCAGCAAAATCAGGTCAGGGATTGGTTCCTGGCGAGCATGTTCCAGAGCCACTTTCCCCGTTGCTGCACAAATGGTATCGTAACCATCTTTATTTAGGCTATATTCTAAGGTACGGGCTAGATCTATTTCATCTTCAACTATAAGGATTCGATTCGCCATTTTACTTTTTTCACTTTCTCTCTCAAGAGCAGCACCCCCTTAATTTTTATTGCAGGGAGTGCCAGTAGTCAATTCTTTATCTTTTTTTTAATATCTGGATTTTTCATGATACAGTAATTTAACCCCTTAAAGATTTGATTCATAAAGAAACTTTTCACAGACATAGTGCAGTTGATTTAAAGGCTATACTTTAGAAAAAATTCTGTGTGACTCAAAAATTAAGAGATAATATCTGTAATTCATAAAACTTTTGGACAGAATCGGACCAACTCAACATATGAGTAAACTTTCAGACATCATAAATAAACGAAGAACTTTTGCCATTATCTCTCATCCCGATGCTGGTAAAACCACTCTTACGGAAAAACTACTGCTTTTTGGTGGGGCAATCCAGCTGGCTGGTCGCGTTAAAGCCCGTGGTGCACAACGTAGGGCTAGGTCAGACTGGATGAAGGTGGAAAAAGAACGGGGTATTTCCGTTACTGCATCAGTTATGACATTTGAGTATAATAACAATATTTTTAATCTGCTAGATACTCCAGGCCATGCTGATTTTAGTGAAGACACCTATCGCACGTTAACTGCTGTTGACTCTGCAATTATGGTGCTAGATGCCGCCAAAGGTATTGAAGGCCAGACTTTAAAATTATTTGAAGTGTGCCGAATGCGTAATATTCCCATTATCACCTTTATTAACAAACTAGACCGTGAAGGCCGAGACCCTTTTGAGTTACTAGATGAAATAGAACAGACCCTCGCCTTGGATGTTACACCAGCATCCTGGCCCATTGGTATGGGTAGAGATTTTCTGGGTTGTTACGATCTTTTTGAAAACCAACTGTTGTTTATGGAACGAGGAGATGGTGGACAAGCCCAAGGGAATATATCCTGTGACGGGTTGGGTGATAGCAAGCTTGATGAACTTCTTACCTCTGATATAGCACAAAATTTACGAGAAAACGTTGATATGGCAAGAGGTCTCTGCCCAGAATTTGACTTAAATGCCTACCGTGAGGGACACTTAACCCCAGTTTTTTTTGGTAGTGCCATCAATAATTTTGGTGTGCAAGAGCTACTACACGGCGTGGCAAAACTTGCTCCACACCCTAAACCCCAAACCGCTACCGAAAGAATGGTCGATCCTGATGAAAATAAGGTGACTGCTTTTGTTTTTAAAATTCAAGCTAACATGGATTTAAAACACCGAGATAGGGTAGCCTTTGTCCGTATATGTTCTGGACATTTTAAAAAGGGCATGAAATTAAAACATATGCGCTCTGGCAAAGTTATGGCTATCCACAACCCTATGCTCTTCTTGGCGCAAGATAGAGAAGTAGCACAAGAGGCGTTTGCAGGAGACATTATAGGTATTCCCAACCATGGTGCACTTAGGATTGGTGATACACTTACAGAGAGTGAAGATTTGCACTATACCGGAATACCCAGCTTTGCCCCGGAACTTCTACAACGCATACGCTCTCAAGATCCCCTTCGGCTGAAACATTTAGGCCGTACATTAACTCAACTAGGTGAAGAGGGAGCAGCGCGAGTATTTAAAACCCAAATGGGTTCCGATTGGATAGTCGGTGTACTAGGAGCCTTACAGTTTGAAATATTGGGAGACCGTATTCGCACAGAATACAACATACCAGTAAGTTTTGAAGCTGCCCCCTACGTAACTGCTCGCTGGGTAGATGGAGATGACCCTCGGCAATTAAAAAAGTTTGCTGATGCAAATCAATCGGAAATTGCCGAAGACCATGATGGTGGAATGGTATTTTTAGCAAGGAACAACTGGCGACTAGATGATGCGCAAAAAGAGTGGAAAGATCTGCGTTTTCTATCAACGAAAGAACAGACTTAATAAATACAATAAGTAACATATACAGATGTTTAATTATCTAACAATTAATCGGTATACTATTAAAAATTAGTAAAATTATGGCATAGTAATTACTCAGTTTTCTTTTGTTCTGGTAATATTTATTGAAATTTTTTTAAGAGAAAGTGTAGTTGAAATTGGTAATTTACAACTACAAACTAAAAAATAAACCAAGTTTTAGCATTTGCAATGCATATGACAATAAATGCTTTTGCTTGATTAAATTATAAGGACCATCTGACTGATGAATCAGACATCTAATGAAAAGAAAGTTTCTGAATATTTAGAGCAAATTATTCAACTACAGAATCAATTTTTAGATAATTTTCCTGATGAAAACAAAGGTCTCATCGCTTTTAAAATGATGGTAAATATTGCTAAGCAATTTGAAAACAGTCCTGTAGCCACTCCTCAACAGTTGGGGATGAACTATGAAAAATCTAAGCAGCAAGCTGCCGTTTTTGAATGTTTAAGAAATAGCGTTAACGACTTAGACAAACTTTTTAATTACTGCATGATTAACCCTAAAACTAGCTTAAATACTGCAAATTCCCCAAAATTAATTATCGCACCCCCTAAGAGTGCTTCATCTTTTTTTAGCTCATGTGTTGGAAATTTACTCTCTAAAAAATTTGGTGTTTATAAAGATTTTTTCCCATTTGGCTTCCGCAACTATCCATCTTGGTGGCAAACTGCCAAAAATAGCGGTGTACCATCATTAACAGATTGGCAACTTAGGCCAGAATTTGTAGCTACTTTAGGTGGGTTACAATATGGTAGTGTATACAAAGGCCATATTGAGCCTATTTCTAGCAATTTTGCTATATTAAACATGTACCAACTTGTTAAATATATTATATATTTGCGAGACCCCCGTGACCTAATTATTGCTAACGCTTGCCATGCTTTGGTAGCAACTGAAGATGAGTATGATCTACCATTTAACATTCCCCTATTTTCTGTAAATAGAGATATTAAAAGGAAAGGGGTAGATATAGACTCTATTATTAGTGAGATGATTACGGGTGGTTATCTGATTAGTCTATTTAATTATATTGCTCTATGGCTAAAAAGTCGTAACGTTGAGCAGTCCATGGTTGTATCTTTAGAAGAGTTTAACAAAAAACCAGTTGAATGTATGAAACAGGTTAACACTCTGTTTGAACTTGATCTTAAAGACAAAGAAATAGAATCAGTATACAGTGATACAAGTACATTTTTTGAGGTTGAGTCTAAAAACCGTAAAGAGAATAAGATTATGTACCCAAAAGGCTATTCTGGTAGCGTGGGTATATGGAAAAGTTATTTTACCCCTGAGCACTCTAAAGAATTTAAGGAAATAATGGAAATTTTTAAAAAAGCCTATCCTTGGTCAAGTGAGTTATTTAAATATTATCCAATGGACGATATGTAAAAACATAATTTTGGGTTAAAGAGAGATAAAATGAGCAAAATAGTAAAAACAGAAGCCCAATGGGCAGCAGAGCTAACACCAGAGCAGTTTACCGTATGTCGTAAAAAAGGGACTGAAAGAGCTTTTACAGGTGAATATCACGATTGTAAAAAATCTGGTGTTTACCTTTGCAGGTGTTGTGGTACGGAGCTTTTTTCTTCTACTACCAAGTTTGATTCTGGTACAGGATGGCCCAGTTTTCACTCCCCCACCCTTAGCGAAAACATAGCCCGTCTTGAGGATAAGACTCTATTTAGTGTTAGAACAGAGGTTTTGTGTGCCAAATGCGATTCCCATTTAGGCCATGTTTTTCCTGATGGCCCCCCTCCTACTGGTGAACGTTATTGTATTAATTCTGTATCACTGGAGCTTAAGGAGGATAGCTAGTGACATTAAACCTAGAAACAGCAAATAACGGTGCGCATATGACGCAAGCTATTGATTATCCTAGCACATCAAATAAAAACCTTGTAAATATTAAGGTGACAGCAATTACCAACAACCCCCCTGCTAAACCAATACCTTACACTACGTGCGTACAGCCAACTGCTAAATCTTGGTTAAAAAATCTACCTTTTGTCACTGTTCTCTCTTTTTTTCTTATTAGTTGTGGGGCTTCAACACCTAAAATCGCACCATTGGTAGATTTTGAGAAACCCTCTGTAAAAGCTGACCTTTCTGATATTGGTAGTGATACTAAACTATTAATATTAGAAGATGGGGTTACAGTTGCAATATCTCCATTTGCTAAAAAGCGTGCTCTTAGCTATCCCCCCCCTACAAAAATAACATCTAAACTAGGCTATGTTGCACCACCTAGAGATAAAGCACGAGTTTTACCCCCTGGTGAAACCCATTTTTTTGGTTTTAAAGTAACAAAAGATTTTGCTGCTGCTACCCAAGCCTACCTTAATGGTGATGGGCTTAAGGCAATTGGTATACTTGATAGAATCGAGAAAAACTCTAGCAAAAACCATCCTGCACTGAACTGGCGTATTTCACATCTTAGAATTTTGGTCCATATGCAACGGGGTGAAATTCCTCAGGGTGAGGCAGAAATACCACGTTTGGAACAAAGAGAAATTGCAATTCTTGGTTCTAATTTAGCAAGCCGAGCATTACGGGGTGAGCTACGTATGTGGGCGGGGGACTATCCTCGTGCTATTGCTGATGCTAAGCAGGTTTTAGAAGCTGTTGGCGATTGGTCTATGCCTACATCATACTTAATGCCTCCATCTAATAGTGAGATGACCAAACTTGGTGTAACAACTGAAGCTAAAATGCGCTCTCTAGCTGTTATGGGAAGTAGCCTTTTTTTACAACATCGCTTTGCTGAGGCAGCTCCCTGGCTAGAATCTTTAGATGCTCAAGCTAACGATGTTTTTTATGTCTTCTCGCATCCTTTATACGGAAGATTTGTAAAACCCTATATGGATGCCTTTTATGGCCGTGGTAACGGACAGGCTCTTTTAGCCACAACTATAATGGCGACTAAAGCAGACACAAAGCGCGCAGAGACACTTTTTAGCAGGGCAACTGACTATTTTAACGCCATGGGCTATCGCCCTGGTATTGTGGTGGTGGAATCCTTAAAAGCATGGGCTAAATTGTTAGCTAAAGATTATGAAGCAGCAAACACCCAAGCGATAAAAGCTTTGGCACTGGCTGAGAGCAGCGGTCTTTTAGATTTTGTCTGGCGGATAGAGATATTGCGGGGAGAGGCTCTATTTAAATTGGGAAGAATCACCGA
>JADGBW010000185.1 GCA_015231305.1 Magnetococcales bacterium
AATTTAAGTAATGTTAATTTTTTAATATTGCCCATAGTTACTATTTCCAAGTATGCAAACTTAATAGGTTAAGGGTATAGCTTTAGCACACCCCTACCTGTTGTATTTAAAATGTAACGTCATCAACGTATTTAATGCAAAGATAGCAAAAACTATGCTTTTACTCTAGGTTTCAGAAATGAAATACAGATGCCAAATTTTAAGAGGCGCAAAATGTATTTTTTTTTGCGGTATCAGTTTTGTGCAGTAGTACAACTTTGTAAAATGTAGAAAGTGAAGTTCTCTTCATTTATAGCTATCTTTTTACTACTGTTTTTTAAGTAAAATATATAGGTTTCATGTTATATAAATCTCTCATCAAATATGCTATTTTAATTTAATGAAGCTAATTAATTTATTTATCTATCTAGTAGGAGCATTGATGATTTCTACAGCCAATGCAGAGTTAATAGTGCTTGCTGCACCTTCTAGCAGTGATGAATATTATGCAGATGTCGTTGATGATATTTTTAATTTTCATGTAGAATTCGCAAAAAAAATTGATGGTCATGATGATGTCTTAATTCTAACAGATAACAGTTCATATAACAGGTATGCCTCAGTATTAGGTAAAGAAAAGGTAGTTATAGCACCAATGTCTGATATTTGGATGAGAGACTTTACCACCGTCAACCCTGAATTACCTGTTATGTTTCGCTATACCGCTGAAGGACAAGGTGGAGGACAAAAGGGACAAAAGCATGCTGACTTGGTACAAGAAGAATTAGCTATAATTGCTGAAGATGCTAATATAAAGTTTCGAGAGTCAGATTTATTAAATGATGGCGGTAATTTTGTTGATGATTATGCCGGGAACCTTGTTGTTAGTCGCAAGTTTCTTCGTGATAATAATCTCACCGAAACAAAAGGCCGAGAAACCCTGCGCAAATTGACTAAAGCTAAGAACATCGCTTTTATAGATGCTGATGAACAAGGTGGGTTGGAACACGCTGATGGTGTCGTAAGCTTTGTGGATACAAACACCTTGTTGGTTAACTCTTATCCTGAAGATCCACTATACTCTCAACAGCTCAAAGCAGACCTTAAAAGTGGGCTTCCTGGTATAAAAATTTTTGAAGTTATTACCCCATATGATGGTAGCCAAATTTATGATGATAGGTTTGGTTCGGCTTGCGGCCTTTATACAAACGCGCTTGTTACACCTAAACGAATTTATTTTCCCCAGTTTGGTATACCAGAAGATAAAATAGCAATTGAACAGGTTAAATTATCTACAACACGAGAAGTTATTCCCGTTGCTTCACACCAAGTTTGTCAAATGGGTGGAGGTGTTCGTTGTATGTCATGGCAATTACGCCCAAAGGCTGCTTTGTTGTTGAAAGAATATTTTCAAATATCTTACTGACAATTTCAACCATTGGCTTGGGCTATATAATAACCTAAGCCAATGGGTAATAGAGCACAAAAAAAGTAGATATTATCTGGCTAAACGGCGTTTAAAAATAGCTTTATGAATATCCCCCCTACTAACAAACCCCAATAGACAGTTCTCTTTGTTTACCACAGGTAGGCGTTGGATGTTATGAATGTCCATCTGTACCGCTGCCTTAATAGCTGGGTCGTTTTTATTAACTGAGAAAACTGCTCTAATCATTAAATCTTCTACAGTTAAATGGAGAATCTCAGCATAACTGTTCTCAATAGCAGAAAAATCGTTAACCATCTCTGGGTTCTCCCTTAGTTTAGAAAACCCAGGGTATATAGCTTCAAGGATATCCTTTTCTGAGATAATACCAATTAGTCGATGATCATTGTCTACCACAGGCATACCGCTAATTTTTTTGTTACATAAAGTATCTGCAATATCTAGAATAAGATCAGTTGGTTTAGCAGTATGAACATTTCTGGTCATAACTTCGTCCACTTTGAGATGACTAGAGCTTTGTTCAACAGGCTGTTGTCGCTTATCCCGGTCAAAGAAATTATCTACCCCCTCCCCCGGAACAATTATTTGATCTTCTAATAAAATAGGTTCAGGGTCAGGCCACTGTCCTGGAATGGGGTTAGGGTGGGTAAGAAAATCTGAGTCACTAGCTCTATCTTCCATCACAGGGTCCCAGAAAAGATCAAGACCAGGAACATCTGTGCTAAACTCAATTGGTATACCATTGGGATCGTAGCTGTATATTGAGAGAAAACAACCGTGATCAATAACATCTGAACAAGGAAAACCAGCAGCATCCAAACGGGACATCATATCCCATAGTATATTTTTATTGGCTACCCCTATTGAGATATGATCAAAAATAAATGGCCCTTCAACAGGTTCTCCATGGCGACGCATGGGCACACCTTTGACATTGTCCCATGCAAAAAAAGAAATTTTATTGGTCCCTGATATCTGGAAAAAATATTGCTGATAACCAAGCCGTCCATAAGAATATGTTAGGCGTGCTCCTAACAAGTCCCGCCAAAACTTAACCGTTTCAACAATATTATTTGTAGCAAAGGCTGCATGATGAATACCTGTAAACTCTTGTTTCATATTTAATATTTCTTCTCTCAAATAACATTACTTCATTAAAATAGTTCACCCCTTACATAAAGGACAGGAGAACAACCATTTGTTTAGATATAGTTTAAGATAAAATCATAAAAATTCAATTTATTTTATCAACGATAAGGTTAGATTATTAATACTATTCCAGGTTTGTTTTAGTATAGATAACTCATTAACTATCGCGTAATTGGCCCTACCTTTTCCTTTTTACATATACAATCTGTAGACAAGGCTAATAATCAATATTAGGATATAATTTTTAACATTTATACAGGATAATAACTATGAAATGGAAATGTAGTGTTTGTGATTATGTAGCTTCTGGTGATGAACCCCCAAAAGTTTGCCCTGTATGTGGTGAAACCCATGAAGCTTTTGAAAAAGTAGAATAAGGTTACTATGAGCGATAATGATCCCAACTTAGAATCATTCCGTCTTGCTATGCGTCGACTAGCAGCTTCAGTTAGTGTTTTAACTGCTAAAGTTGAAAGTGGTCGTCAAGGCATTACCTTAACCAGCACAGCTTCTGTCTCATTTGACCCTATGAGTATGGTTGTTTGTATAGGTGAAACTGCTGCCATTAGACCTCACCTAATTGAAGGTTTACCAGTTACTATCAACCTGCTTAAATCTAACCAAAAAGATATTTCAGATGCTTTTGCTTGGGCTAAAAAAGGTGAAGAAAAATTTACAGTTGGTAGTTGGGAGAGTGATGATCTTGGTAGACAAATTCTAAAGGATGCCCAAGCAGCCATGCTTGGAGTAATTGATAAGATAGTCACTTACGGGTCCCATTATGTAGTAATAATTCGCATTGAAGAGACACGCATTGATCAGGATGTTGATCCCCTGGTTTATGCTGATGGTTCTTACTGTCGTATTGGGGAGTCGGTCGTTTAAACATTGTTTTTCGGATTTAGAAATACTTTTTATATTTCTAATTCGTACATTTGTTTAGAATTTATTGCTTTAAAGATTGTTATTTAATGGGGGCATTCCACATGTTTAACCCATTGGTTTAGCTGTGCCTATAATAATAACAAATACCCGAATTACCTTACCCAGATATTATATCTATCTCCATTTTCAAACGATTCAAAAACTCTTTATCCGGTAATCCCGCGAACGCGGGAATACCGGTACAGTCTTGCTTTCAAATAGCTTACATATAATTTGAGATATCTACCTCATCTATCTGAGTTGGGTCTAAGAAACGTTCTGCATAAGTTTTATAAACACCGCTAGTCAGAAAAAGAGCAAATAGATCTGGGTCTATATGGCTGTCTTTTTTCATAAACCCCATTATTTTTATAGCTTGGCTAAGGGTTTTTGGCAGTTTATATGGACGATCTGATGCTGTAAGTGCTTCAAATATATCTGCTATGGCCATTATTTTTGCTGGTGTTGACATCTCTCCCCCAGTAAGTTTTCTGGGGTATCCTGTACCAATCATAGTTTCGTGATGAGAACTGGCATACTCTGGTACAACAGATAAACCATCAGGAAATGGAAGGTTTTCTAACATAGAGATTGTCTGTACCATATGTTCATTTATCTTATAGCGTTCTTCATGTGTTAATGTTCCACGGCTAATGCATAAGTTATAAATTTCACCTTGATTATAGAGATTTTCAGGTGCTCTCATTTTAATACCTAATGATATATCTCGCTTATTTGTATCCCTTTCCCTAGGTATAATATGCATATCTTTATCTGCTAATAAAAACTCCTCCATATTATCCGTTTTAGCCTGAGGCTTCTTACGTTTAAGTTCAGCATGAGACAAGCCAAGTTTATCATCAAAGTTACGTAACCATGTGCGTTTGGCAATTTTATTGATTCTCTCTTTATCCTCTTTATCCATAAACTCACCGCCAACATTGCTTTGAGCAATAAATTGAAACTCATCCTGTAGCTCTGCTTGTAGCTTAGTCATACTTTCTTTTAAGTTGTCTCTATTTTCCCAGTTCTCTAGTGTACCTTTCAGGTATACAATTTCAGCGTCTCTATGCAAAACCTCAAAACGCATACGTACTTCATGGATACGGTTATAAATGGTCTCTAGTTTGGTTGCTTTGTCTACTACATATTCGGGAGTGGTAACCTTGCCACAATCATGTAGCCAAGAAGCTATACGCATGGCGTTCTTCTCGTCATCTGACATGGTAAACTCTGAAAATGGTCCATCTTGAGACTGGCTAGCCACTTCAGCCAACAACTGAGCAAGTTCTGGGACACGTTCACAATGACCACCTGTATAAGGTGATTTAGCATCAATAGCGGAAGCGATGAGACGGATGAAAGAATCAAAAAGTTCTTTTTGTGCTTTAATAAGTAGTTGATTGTCTAGAGTCATAGCTGCTTGGGCTGCTAAAGCTTCTATGAAGGATATATCGTCTGGAGAGAAAGGAACAACCTGCTTAGTTTTGCTGTCAGTAGCATTGATCAGTTGTAAAACACCAATTACCTTACCCTGACGGGGTTTTAAGGGAACTGTTAAAAAAGATTTAGAGTGGTAGCTTGTCCCTTCATCGAAACTAATTACCCCAGAAAAGTCAAATTTATCAGAGTTGTAGGCATCTTCAATTACAACTGTTTCACCAGTAATTGCTGCATAACTTGCAACATTACTGTAGTTAGGTTTACCAGACCCATCTTTAAGAGGAACTGAAGGCATAAAAACAGGTGAACCATTAGGCCCACCCATGGCAACACCAAGAGAGTCGGTGCGAATAATGGAAAACTTTAGGCTATCATTTTCAGTTCGCAGGTATAGGGTTCCCGCATCAGCATTGGTTAATGTTTTACCACCTTGTAATATATTTTCTAAAAGAGTATCAATATCGCGTTCTGCCGCAATAGAAATGCCCAAGTCTACCAGTTTTTTTAATTTCTCTTGGGAATGTTTAAGATCGGAAGTACGTTCTCGCACCTTTGCTTCTAGTGTTTCTGCATGCTCAGCTAGTTTGGCATGGGTGTAAGTTAATTCTGTTTGTTGTTCTTGGATCTGCACATGAGCTTTGCGAATTTTCTCTTCGCTACGATCGCTCATCCGCATAATCTTTTTAGTGCCCCTAAAGAGCTTGCGATACCCTTTAAGAAGGTTGGTCAAACCATCTCGCAAAGCTTCTTTAGAAATATCCTCTTGCTCTAGTAGAGCTGATGCTCCATCCATTGCAGCATTTTCATCTTGGAAAAGATCAAATTCCATATATGCATGTCCTAATTTTAGATTATTATAGCATTTGACCTAACCAATAGCATTAATATCAAGAAATTGATATTAAAATGAAGTTAGCATGATAGCCTCCAGCCCATGCTCCAACGATTGTCTAGTACATTTATTCTTATATAAAAATACCTGACTTTAATAGAGGTAGAGTTAGAACAAACTAACTTATTTCTTCTGCCCTCTCTTGTCCTTAGGTGGTTTCTCAGTTAACTCAGAAAGTATAGCTCTTCTCTCTTTGCTGGTTAAATTATGCCGATCCCCATACTGCTTAATAAACTGTTTTTTATTCATTGCAATATTCCTTGTACAAATAGTCACAGGATCTTCCTGCTAGGTTTCTTTAATTCATTCTAGGTTTCTTTAACACATAACTGTATAAATGTCACATATATTCCTTCTAAGTTTCTTTAATATATACTCGGATAAAGTATTTCCTAGCTTTAGAATATAATTTTATAATAAATATTTTTCTTTTTTTTGGTGTATATTGCTTGTTATATTTTGTTTATTTCATCTG
>JADGBW010000186.1 GCA_015231305.1 Magnetococcales bacterium
CGCGGGAATGACATGCAACTCTGATTGTGTACAGTTTTTAATTAAAGTCACTATAGCTTATGGCTGGATTTATGAAAAATAGTTATTTCAAATAAAAAAACAGACACTCAACAAGCAACATTTTGAATTTCCCGTGTTGGTGGAAATCCATAAAGCTAAACATTGCTGTTATATGTTCCCACCTATATGAGAGTGAAGTGGGGTTTTTGTTGTGTACCGTTTTTAAATGAAACCAAAATGCTTAACCCAGCCATACTCATAAAACGAGTACAACTGGGTGGCAGTTTATGTTGTCTTGTGTGAGGATTGCAACCGTGGGCTTAACAGATTGCAATAATTAGGCAGAAATTATATTTAAGCAGGAATAGCCATTGCAGGCTGGAATGCGCCTTGCTCAACAAATTCTTCGCTAGTTTGAGGTACTGTTTCTTGTGTGCCTTCTACAAATTCCCAAGCATCTTTTTGTGCTAGTAGGCTGTTTAACAGTGCATTATTTAAAGCGTGACCTGATCTAACCCCTTTAAAATGGCCTTGTATTGGGTGGCCTAGTAGGTAGAGGTCGCCAATGGCATCTATAATTTTATGACGTACAAACTCTTGTTCGTAACGTAGCCCGCCTTCATTTAAAATTCTAAAATCACCTATTACAATAGCGTTTTCTAAAGAACCACCCTTGGCTAGTCCGTTAGAGCGCAGCATCTCCATGTCTTTTAAAAAGCCAAAGGTTCTAGCGCGACTGACATCTTTAATAAATGTAGTTTCGCATATATCCATCTCCAAACCTTGTTGGGAGATAATAGGGTGGTTAAAGTCAATTAAAAAGCTGATTTTAAAATGGTCTAGTGGCTCAAAACTTGCCTCTTTGTCTCCATCTTTTACTGTGACTTTCTTTTTGATGCGAATCCACTTTTTAGGCAGTTTTTGTTCAATAACACCGGCACATTGAATAAGAAATACAAATGGGGCAGCGCTGCCATCCATAATTGGTACTTCTGGACCGTCGAGGTCAACAAATGCGTTGTCTACACCTAAACCAGCAAACGCTGCCATAAGATGTTCAACTGTTGAGACCACATCACCCTGAGTGTTAGCTACAGTAGAGCAGAGGCGAGTGTCTGATATATTGGCAACATTTGCAGGAACCAATGCGCCGTTCAAATCAGTACGGTGAAAAATAATACCGGTATTTTCAGACGCAGGACGGATAGACATATAGACTTTACGACCACTATGTAGCCCTATTCCAGTACAGCGAATTGTGTTTTTTACTGTGCGTTGTAAATACATTTGGTGTTTTTTCCGTTTATTGATTGTGTAAAAAATAAACCAGAGAGCAAAAGAGCAATATATAATTTATTGATCTTTATATTTCCCATATCCCTAGCTTTCAATAAGCATGTTATGTGCCAAAACTAGGTGATGTAATTTAGCACCATATAACATTAATATAACACAATTTAACATTTACATAAAAGAAAAAAACCCCACACCCTTAATTAATGAAAGTTTCCTCATTTGTAAATTGTTGAATATATGCTGGTTATTACGTTATATCCATAAATAGAAACAGTTCTCAAATAGCATGAATTAGTTCTGCTATTAACAAAAAATCCACCAATATGGTGGATTTTTTGTCACTATTTATGTTTTTTAATCACAAAAAAATGGGTCAATCCATCTGTCTCCGTAAAAATGTTGGCACATCAAAGGAGTCAAGTTGGTTAATATCGTCTAAGCTTTGACCTTTATAGCGTGTATTGTCAACTTGCCGACGGGGTTTGCTACTTTTTTTGGCTTTTTCAGCAGAGTTGTCAGCTTCAACAATAGAGTCGTTTGAGGCTGCTAATTTTGGTTGTCTTGATGATAAGCGAGAATTTGCTTGGGTTTTGCTTGGGAATGCTACAGTTTCTGCCCCTCCAATACCTGTGGCAACAACGGTTACTCTAACAGAGTCTTCCATTGATTCATCGAGAACAGCACCAAAAACAATGTTAGCATCTTCATGGGCCATATCACGAATAACAGTGGCTGCTTCATCAACCTCTTGTAGTGCCAGGTTATAACCACCAGTAATGTTTATCAACACACCGCGAGCACCGTGAATGGATACATCGTCGAGTAGGGGGCTAGATATAGCATTGGTAGCAGCATCTAAAGCTCTCGTGTCTCCAGAAGATTCCGCTGCTCCCATCATGGCTTGTCCCATCTCATCCATGATTGTTCTAACGTCAGCAAAGTCAACATTTATAAGGCCTGGTATGGTGATAAGATCGGTGATACCTCGTACGGCTTGCTGCAACACATCATCAGCTTTGCGGAAGGCATCAAGAATTGTGGTGTTTTTTCCGACAATTGATAACAGTTTTTGGTTGGGGATGGTAATAACGGTATCTACTTGGTCTCTTAACAGTGCAAGGCCCTCATCAGCTAGTTGCAGTCTGCGTTTGCCTTCAAAGTTAAATGGTTTAGTAACAACAGCTACTGTTAAAATACCCATCTCTTTAGCAACTGAAGCGATAATAGGAGCTGCGCCAGTTCCGGTACCACCACCCATACCAGCGGTGATAAAGACCATGTCAGCACCTGTGAACATCTCTTGAATGCGATCACGGCTCTCTTCAGCGGCCTTCATACCTACCTCAGGTTTTGCGCCAGCACCTAAACCACGGGTAACGGCCTCACCGATTTGCATTCTAGTAGGGGCTAAGTTGCGAGATAAAGCCTGGGCATCGGTATTTGCAACAATAAACTCAACACCTTCCAGTTGTGACTGGATCATGTTGTTAATGGCGTTACCTCCACCACCTCCTACGCCGACGACTTTAATCCGTGCTTCCAACGGTTCGCTGGTCTCAAACTCAATTGCCATCTCTATATTCCCCTCTCAGTCTCAGTCTTTAAGCGACCATGACACATATTAAAAAACATCACTAAACCACGTTCGCATACGCTGTACTATTCCTTGAACACTGCCTGCTTCATCTGGGATGAAACGTTTGGACATATCTCGTTCATTACGGCTTGCAAACAGTACTAGCCCAACTGCGGTTGCATAAACCGGACTTGCAACAACATCGTTTAAGCCCCCTACACCTTGTGGTATTCCCCGGCGAACCGGTTTGTTAAAAATTTCTTCTGCCAGCTCAACCATGCCAGTGGTAATTGCAGAGCCACCAGTTAATACTATGCCAGCTGTGATATGTTCTTCATAGCCAGACTGGGCGATTTCACGGTTGACTAAGGTGAAAAGTTCCTCAACCCGTGGTTCAATTATTTCAGCTAAGATATGCCGAGCCAAAGAACGCGATTCTCTGTCGCCTATGCTAGGTACTTCTATTGTCTCTTCAGGAACCACCATAGAAGATAGAGCGCAACCATATTTACGCTTAATTATGTCGGCTTCCTTGGTTGGTGTACGAAGGCCAACGGCAATATCGTTGGTTAAATGGTCACCACCAATTGCTAAAACCGCAGTATGTTTGACATATCCTTCAGCATAAATAGCAATATCTGTTGTGCCACCACCAATATCAAGAATACAGACTCCTAAATCTTTTTCGTCTGTGGTAAGCACAGCCTCAGCTGAGGCGAGTTGCTCTAAGATGATATCGCCTACATCCAAACCACAACGGTTCACACATTTAATAATATTTTGTGCTGAAGATACCGCGCCTGTTACCACATGAACGTGGGCTTCTAGGCGTACGCCAGACATTCCGAGAGGCTCTTTTATTCCATCTTGACCATCAAGGTTGTATTCTTGAGGTATAACGTGGAGGATCTCTCTATCCATTGGGATGTTCTGGGCTCGAGCGGCATCTAATACTCGTTGGATATCGTGTGGGGTTACTTCACCCTCTTTGGTTGCTACTACTCCATTTGAATTGCCGCTCTTTATATGGCCTCCAGCAATTCCTGCGTATACCATGTTTATCTCGACTCCGGCCATTAGTTCGGCCTCTTCCACAGCCATGCGCATACTCTCGACTGTGGAGTCGATATCGATAACCACTCCCTTACGCAAGCCCCGTGAAGGGTGGGAGCCTAAGCCAACAATATCCAATCGACCATCGGGTTGAAGGTCTGCAACTATGCAGACAATTTTTGTCGTTCCAATGTCGAGTCCAACGATCAGGTTCTGATCCTGTTTGGGCATTGATTCGTCCAGCTTTACAAAAAAATAACAGATTATCAAACTTGAACATGTTCAAGCTTTTAATCCGACGATAGGCCTGCGTCAATAGACAACTTAAAACGATTAATATTCCGGTTAAATTAATAATACCGCTTTATTAATAGTTATAAAATTGCCTTACACTCAGCCCCCCACTTACTAAAGAGAAATAAACAAAATCTCTTAACAACATTATTTAAAAAACAACTTATAACAAAGGCATCCCTAAGTCTGGGTCGGTCATACGTACAGCAACACGGCCCGGGATCCGTAACTCAATTTGTCGTACTTGACGATTGAGTATGTCATAGCGTTTTTGCAACCGCAAAAGCAGTGCAAGCTCCTTTTCTGCATTAGCAGATAAAAGAAGCTTAATTCCTTTCTTTGTATATAAAACCCAGCGGTCTCCTGCGTAACCTGTTGCTTCTGATACCCTGTCTTTAAGCCACGGATGACGACCTAAAAGATTTATCAGCCAAACTATTTTTGCTGGTCTGTACCGATCAAGGTCAGTTGTCGCCACAACCGGAAATACCAATGGGTCTTTTGCTTCTAACTGTTTAATCCTCGCGCCATACTCATCAAGTAGGTGGAGGTGTCCATCTTTTTTCCCCATGCAGACAGCTATTTTCTCGCTTAAATTAATAGCAAGAGCGTTGGGAAATACTCTCTTAACCCGCGCTGAACGAATCCAAGGCAGAGTTAACAAACTGTTTTTTACAGCATTTAAATCTATAGTGAATAGATTTACTCCTTTATCTATCTTAATTACCTTAAGCGCTTCATCAACATCACTATTAACAACTCCCTCAAGGTGTATCTCCTGTAGAGGAAAACGCCCCGGTTTTTTTGCCTCAGTCCAACCCAGATATATAACGCCGAGCAGCAAAGCCACAGCAATAATCTTTACTGTTTTGCTATACATATATCTAATCTGGCTCCAGCCAGTATCTGACTTGCCAACTCCTCAAAAGAGAGGCCAAACGCCAATGCAGCTTTAGGTGCTAAGCTGGTTGGGGTTAGTCCGGGTATTGTGTTTAACTCCAAAATCCAAGGCTGGTTTTTAGCATCAACTATAAAATCAACCCGGTATAATCCTCGGCAACCAAGTAGTTGCCCCGCTGCAAGTCCTATATCACCAACCTGTTTAAGAGTCTCTTCCCCAAGCTCTTTTGGTGGGATTAAGTACTGAGTTCTACCTACTGTATATTTATTATCGTAACTATAAAACCCTTTTTTTGGAAGAATTTCAATGATGGGTAATATTTTTTTGTCTAAAATTGTCAGAGTAACCTCTGTTCCTACTACCTCTTTTTCAATTAATACCCTAGTTTCAGTACCGTCTGGGGCTGCATCATTTGCTGATTTTAAGAGAAATTCATCAATGTTATCAGTAATGTTTATGTCAGATGCGGTTTTCATGACACCAACGCTAGAACCAGTGTTTAAAGGTTTTATAAAGTATGGTGGTGTTAGGTTTTGTGGATGAGCTTGGCGTTTAATTATTTTACACTTTTCTACCGTAACCTCACTCCAAGGAGGAGTTGGCAGGTCAGAATCACGTAAAATTTGTTTTGTTAGAACTTTATCCATGCAAACAGCAGAAGCTGTAACACCAGAACCACTATAGGGGATGCCCATAGTTTCAAGTAGGCCTTGAATAGCACCATCTTCTCCACCAGGACCATGAAGTGCTAAAATAGCAACATCAATCTGTTTTTCTAACAGTGTTGCTGGTAAGTTAGCTCCGTCTGCGGTATCAATGGCAGTTACATTGTGGCCAAGCTGTTGGTAAGCCTTAAGAAGAGCCTCGCCACTCTTAAGGCTAACTTCTCGCTCAGTTGAGTTGCCACCCAGCAGAACACCTATATGTGGTTTTAAAACGGACAAATTAACTACTCCTAGACAATTAAGTCTAAATTTGGAATGTTATTTTTTTGTTTGCATACTTTGTTGATTTAAAAGCAAAAAGTACGATCTAAATTAAGAATAAAGCCATTCTCTCCTGTGTTGGTAATGACGTGCTATTCATATTTTGTACAGTTTTTTAAACCTTTATAAGTTGTAAAAAATTATAAATCTCTACCACGAAAACCCTTCGGCCCTAATATTGCCACTTCTAAATGCAG
>JADGBW010000065.1 GCA_015231305.1 Magnetococcales bacterium
AATTATTATGCTTAAAAAAAAAAAATTCCTTTTTTAATCAAAGGCTAATAGAATGTTTTAATAATCCATAAAAAAACTGTACTAGAACTCTGCCTTGTTTTGGATGGTGTGTAGCTATATACTTCTTAGATAACATGCAACTAACCTGAATTTATGTTCACATGGTTTAAAATTTTTTTTTAGGATTATATCTCAATGTCCCTCATTGCTAAAAAGAAACCGGGAAAAGAAACTAAAGGCAAAAAAAAACCAACCTTTGAACATCCTCCTTTAAAGGCTGGTCGAATTCTTGCTCTATCCAATCTTTTCTGCCCAATTTTGATGAGTTCTCAAGGTTTATCATGCGATATAACCTATAATTCAGAAGAAAAAACATACCGGGTGATTTTGCGCTCCAAAGGAAAGGTTGTTTCCGATGAGGTAATAAACCCAACTGATCGCAAAAAAAAGGCGGTCACAGATTTTATGTTTAAAGGGTTGCTGGGTATCCATGTTCATCCTGCTGGTCTACTGCTTACATTGGACCAAGAAGAAGATCTCAGTGGTCAAATCAGAAAAAATCAGCCACCAGCCGAAATTCTCTCAGCTGAACCACCTAAAGAAGATTTAGATCAACGTCGTTTTACTACACTCGACCTAGAAGAGTGCACTGATGAAAACCCACTTCTTATATATCCAAATATTGGTAAATTTCATTTTTTAGTAAAGCCAATTGCTGATGCCCAAGAGCAATGGGGCATACAAGTATCTAATGCCAAAGGAGTTGTTAGGGAAGAGAGTCCTATTGTTATTACCCTTGAGAAAAAAGCAAGTGTTTTAGTAGACCGAAATTTTTTCGCCAGCCGTACTTCCGGTGAAGGTAGTCTAGATGCCAGAAGCTGGAATAAAGCTATTCCTGATCCTGTTATCATGCATGTACAAGTTGATGAAGGTAATCAACTAACCATCGAAGAGATGTATACGGCTTCTGGTATTTCTTTGATTGTAAAGGAATTTGACACGATTTCCTTAGGTATACCAGGGTTGGGAAGTCAAGAGCGTGATGATGAATTTCAGAAAAAATTTGCTGAAGTATTAATTGCTATAAAAAAAGCTACTCTTAGTGAGGGTGGCGAGCGAGAGATAGAGCACAACCTGCAAGCTGATAGGCAGCGGGTTATTGCAGAAGCTTCTCTTGCCATACAAAAGCGTAACGATGATGGTATTTCAAAACTTGCTTTAGAGTTAGCAATAAAAGAGGTTCTGGCTCCATTTTATAGTGAGGGCGGTGGAGATCTTGTCACCCATGAAACTATTGGACTGCTTAACGCAGTCACAGGTGAAATAATTGGTTGGTTAGAGGCCGATACCAGTCGTGCGCTAGCTGTAGCTGCTGCTGAAAAAGCTATAGAACAGTCTGCCAGTTCTCTACCCTGGGAGGGTATTGGCGAGGTTATGTCCCTAGAGTTGCCAGAAGTACATGCAAACACTAAGGGAGGCCAGAACGCCATTTTTGGTGATCTAGTTAGCCATGCTAAAAAGTATCTCACAAGCAAACATTTTGTTAAACAGATTAGACAGATATCTAATGATCTAAAGGCAAGCACCGAGCCTGAGGATAAGCAGGAGTTTGTAAGACAGTTTGATGATCTTGTACTTGAAATGGTCTCAGGTACTTTTGAAAAAACTCTAGTTCGTATTGCTGTTCAAGGTTATCTTATAAATACAGAAAAAGAGCGTCGTGAAGCTTTAAACTATGATACCAGACAGCTTGGTGAAATAGAGATAACCAACAACGACATAAGCACGATTATAAAAAGATATGACAGCTACGCCCAGTTTATGGAGCGAGGTTTTGCCGATCGTTTAGCTAAGCCGTTAGATAATTTAATTTCAGATTTTCAACACGGAACCAACTCTGAAGAAGAGATAAGTATATCTACATCAGCTTTTGTCACATATATGGTCGCCTTACGTTCTTCAGGAGGTAAGATTAGTGCTAGTGGTGATGCTGCTTCCCCTTCAGTCTCAAGTCTTCAGGGTATACCTGATGCTATACCAGATATCTCTGTTGTTCAGACCGAACCTGGCGAACCATTAGCTGCTTTAAGGGTTATCCACCGTGAAGGTGAGTTATTGGAGTCAGAGTTTGAGCTAGCTGCCAGATCTGACGATGTTCCTTATGGTGTTCCCAATGGTCTGTGGTATGGGTTTCAAGATCTTGCCATGTTCATTATGAAATATCACTTAACTGGTGATGTTAAGCGTTCTAAAGACCCGGCTCAAGGTAAAGCTCTTATTCTAGCTTTTTCTATCATTCTGCTACGTAAAGTTGCCAATTTTTATCGTGACTTAAACAGTCTGCCTACTTCTGATGAGTGGGAAGATGTTGGTGAAGTTATTGGTACATCAAAAGGATTGTTAGAGGTAGTGCCAGGCAGTAACCCTGAAGACGAATTTTTGGATATTCACCATAGGCCATCATTTGTAACAGAACCACCTCTTAACATAAGACATGAACTCCGTGGAGTAATTGCTGAGTTGGAAAGAGAGGGTACTGTTGATATGGGTATCTATCTTTTCAAGAAAAAAATGCGCTCTTTTGCCATGGCAAATACTGGTGGAAAAGGGCCAAAAGTTCTTTTGCCAATTAAAATGCTAGCCAAAGGTGGCATGCTATTAATACGGTCAAAGTTTAACGAAGAAGTTTTTGAAAAAGCTATACGTGTAAGAAAAGAAGAAGAAGGTGAAGAGGGGGTTGACGATCCTTTTGGCTTAGTTATTAAAAAATCTGTTAAAAGATTGAGTAAAAAAGCGATCTATAAACTGGTTAATGGGTTGTCTTTCTTTAAACAGTTTTCAGTTTATGAAAAAACCAAGATATCCGACTTTGATCTAAGCTTTACTATCTATCATAAGGGTGATGTTATTTTACGTGAAGATAGCCAAGATATTGCTTTCTTTATTGTTATTAAGGGTCATGTAAGGGCTGTTAAAGGTGGTTCTGATTTAAGAAAATATGGGCCAGGAGATATGTTTGGTGAAATGGCTTTTTTAACCGACAGCCCGCAAAAAATGTCTGTTGAAGCTTTAACCAATGTACTTGTTTTGCGTGTGGATAAAGAGATGTTCGCACAGTTAGGGCCTGAGAGTAGAGAGAAATTTAAACATCACATTATAGACCGCCAAGTTAGAAGCATAGCTGAAGCTACCAATCTAATGCAGAAAAAAATGCAAAGTGATGGTAGTTCTAAAAACTTTTTACCTGCAAAGCCTCCTACCCATACTAATTTAGATGGAGAAGTCGCACAGATTGATCGTGAAGAAGCTATCTCTTATATTGATAATTTAGGCTTTTTTAAACATTTTTCAGTTTTCGAAAAACGCCGCATGATTGCCTTTTTTACTAGCTTTCGTAGTTATAAAGCTAACGGTGAAATTATTAGGGAAGGTATGACAGATACTTCATTCTTTATTCTTATTAAAGGTGAGGTTCAGGTTATTAAAGGAGAAGCAGTAATAGTCGAGTTCTCATCTGGAGAGTTCTTTGGTGAGATGGCTTTTCTTATCAACGAGGCGAGAACTTCCAGTGTTCGTAGTAAAGGAGAAGTGTTGGCTTTACGACTTGATCCAACATTAACTGATAAACTAGGGCCAGAAATTAGAGAAAAAATTCAAGACCAGTTTATCCACAAATTGACAGAGCGTCTTGTTACTACAATGGAATTGATGAGTAAAACCTAACTATATAGAATGATTATTGAAAGTTAGCTTGGTATTGATTTCAGATTATTAATTATTTGTCAACTAAGTTTATTAAATTTTGGCCTGTTTGATGCAGTAAGTACTCTAATGACAGTTTTTTTGTTGGAGTATTTAAATGCTAAACCCAGCCACAAACATAGCTACAATTAACCGGATTGTTTCCGCCGGTACAGTTATGCCTGTGCATAAACCAGTAAAAAGATTGCAAAAATACGGAAGCACAATGGTAGAGCAAGATACCTTCGGAATTATTTTAGGTAAGGTTGAACGCAAAATGCAGGAAGATGAAAATAACGGGTTTTTGGCAATAAAAGATAAAATAACCTACCACTAAGTTGACATAAAAGCTAATTCAAGCAGAAAAATCTGCTTACTTGCCTTAATCACCAACACCAATACTCTCTTTAAAAAGACATAAAACCTGATAAGCTTGTTAATATATTAATTAGCCAATTTACGGCTAATTTAGTAATTTCGACTTGATAATATGTAATGACTACAATACAGATGGATGCACTTTTTATGAATAGGACTAAGTTATTAGCCAAGCTTGCTTATATTGCTTTGCTAGTAATTAAATTTTATTAGGTGTTTGAGAAAAAAGGCAGTTTACAAGTGTATGCTTATAAACTGCCTTTTTTGTTGTTACAGTCCTGGGCGGTCATCCATATCCATGTCGATAGAGTCAAGAGTATTTGAGAGGGTCTTTGCGTGCTCAACTTCCTCTTGGGCTAGATCCATACAATATTTTTTAAATGTAGGGTCCACTACTTCATCAGCTAATTTTAGATAGGTATCTCTTGCTGATTCTTCCATGGTTATTGCAAATTCTAATACCTCTTTCATGTTGCCATTTTTTACAAGGTTAGTCTTTTCAACGTCTACCCCTTCATCCTTTTTTATCAATTCATCAAGGTAGGCTTGACTATCAAACGTATCAGCTGAGAAGGCATTTTTAAATTTATTAACAAGGTCTTGAGCATGATCATCTTCCATTGAGGAAAGTTCAATAAATACCATCCTTGTGTCATCATGTTTTGTTACTTCTGATGCCAAGGAATAAAAGGCACTAGCAGTTACTTCTGCCGAAATTGCTTTTTTAATCAGCTTAATTGTCGCTTCCATTAATTATTTCCCTTATAGTAAAGTCTCAGATGTACATGTTAGACAGATAGAATAACACTTAGCAATAGACATTCAGCCATGTTTTGTACAAGAAAGCAATGGTTTTTCCGCAAAGATTCTGTTTCACAATCAAGATAAATGCAAAAAATTTTGGTACTAGATGTTCGGAAGTTGTTATTTGTTAATATACATTACAGGTGGGATGATTTGTTGAAAATGAATAAAAAAAATGGGACATATATACTGCAAAATGTCCCATTATATCAATGTTTTTTATATAGTTACTTAACTCTAATAAAGAGTAATCAATATGATTATTGAGTGATAACCATATGCATGTGTATGATTAGAATTAATGTTGCTACGGTTATAGCTGTTGAAATAATAATGGCCCTTGCACAACCAACATCAAAGTTTGTTTTTTGTTCTGCTTTTACTGCTGTGTTTTTCATAATATCCTCTGTTCTGCTTTTTTTATATTTATAAGTAAAAAATAGTTTTAAAAACCAGTATGTTTACCTGTTAAAATAGGTTTATTATAACAAATACTAGTATTGTATTTTAGTTGCATATATATCTTATACTACATTCATAAAATGATATTTATTGACAGTAAAATTAGAGCTTATATTTCTTCAATTTTCTCACCTTGCATAAACAAATTTGACCGTTGTTCTCAATTAACTAGCACTACCTCTTTATTAACCATGCAAGTCAAAATAAAATTTCATCAAAAGTCAGCTTCTTTGTTTTATTATTAAACAGATATAATTAAGATTTTGCACTACTAATGCACACTCAAATACCGAATTTATGTTAAATTAGTTACTGTTTTTCCAGTTTAGTTCCATTTTTTTTAAATTTTATAGATTTGATTCAATAGATGACATGCCCATTAAAGTAATTTAGAATACAATTAAACTTTAGGATTTAAGCTTTGTTTAAGGGGGTTTTGTTGTTTTAAATGTTTGATAATAAATAACACTTTTAAGGAATAGCAGTATGGAAGTTGGGTTTTGGCATCTGTTAGAAAATGGTAAAATACAGTGTGATCTCTGTCCACGGTTTTGCCAGCTGGCAGAGGGACAGCGCGGGTTGTGTTTTGTACGGGCAAGGTCTTCAGATCGTATGATTTCTACTACATATGGTCGCTCAAGTGGATTTTGTGTTGATCCTATTGAAAAAAAACCCTTAAACCATTTTCTGCCAGGAACTCCCGTACTCTCTTTTGGAACTGCTGGGTGTAACCTCACATGCAAATTTTGTCAAAACTGGGATATTAGTAAATCTCGTGAAATGGATACATTGGCAAACCAAGCATCACCTGAACTAATAGCCCATGCTGCTGTTCAGACAAAAAGTACAAGTGTGGCTTATACCTACAATGACCCAATAATATTTTTAGAGTATGCCTATGATACTGCAATAGCTTGTCGCGAGGTGGGGGTAAAATCGGTAGCGGTAACCGCGGGATATATAACCCCGAAAGCTGCTGAAAAATTTTTTAGTGTAATGGATGCAGCAAATGTTGATTTAAAAGCTTTTTCCAATCAATTTTATAAAAAACAGGTCGGCTGTGAATTACAGCCAGTTTTGGAAACGTTGGAATATATTAAAAAAGAGAGTGGTGTTTGGCTGGAGTTAACTACACTGTTAATTCCCGGTCTTAACGATTCTGAAACAGAAATAACTGAAATGACCCAGTGGGTTGTGGATCGACTTGGACCTGATGTTCCTATGCATTTTTCAGCTTTTCATCCGGCATTTAAAATGGGGTCTACACCACCCACCCCACAAAAAACTCTCGCAAAAGCCAGACAAATTGCATTAGCGAGTGGAATTAAGTATGCATATACTGGTAATATAGCAGATAGAACTTGTGAGAGTAGTTATTGTCATAGCTGTGGAGAGTTAATTATCGAGAGGGTTAGGTATCAACTAGGACGTTGGAACCTGGATAAACATGGAAAATGCATAAATTGTGGGGCTATTTGTTCTGGTGTTTTTGCTGAACAGCCTGGCAATTGGGGTTCAAAAAGAGTGCAGGTAAAAATGCCATAGAAAAAAAACAGTAAAACCCAATAATTAATTAGTGGTGTACTGGATATTTTTGTTAGATTAGATAGTTAGTTGGTACAAATATCCATTAGGAAGAAAGTATGAAGTGTAACTGGCGAAAGGTTAAAAGCGTATTGTTAGGTATGAGTGGAATACTTATGCTCTCTAGCTGCGACCTTCGCCTTGAGCGACCAATGGTGGAAGAAATAAGAGAAAAAGGGGCTTTGGTTGTTGTAACTAGAAATGCCCCAACCACCTATTATGAAGGTAGAGATCAAAAAATAGTTGGCTTTGAACACGACTTAGCTCTAGCTTTTGGGGAATATCTTGGGGTCTCCGTTAATTTTAAGGTTCTAGACTCTCGGCAAGAAATATTAGACTACATTCGTTATGGTAAGGGAGATATTGCAGCTGCCGGTATTGCCCAGTTTCAAGACTCTAAAAAATCTTTCCTCTTTGGTCCTGCTTATCAAGAGGTAGACCAGCAAGTAGTATGTAGAAGAGGCGGGCGTAGGCCGACAAATCTACTACAGCTGGCTAGGGTTGATCTTGTTGTCGAAGGCGGAGGTATAATAGCTGAAAGGCTAGGAACCCTTAAAGGAATTGTTCCTGACTTAACCTGGAGTGTTGCCCCTGAGCTTTCTTCAGAACAAATTTTAGGCAAAGTTTGGTCTGGTGATGTTGATTGTACTGTTGCTGAATCCAACGTTGTAGCAATTAATCGCCGTTATTATCCTGAGCTGGTTGTTAAGTTTCCCTTGGGTGCTGCTACATCTTTAGGCTGGGTTATGCCTAGACGGGCTATGTTGTTAAACCGGGAGTTGACAGCTTGGTTTAATCAGATGAAACAGACAGGACACCTAGAAGCCATCTATGAACGCTATTACGGTCATCTAGATTCCTATCATCAAGATTATGACTATGTAGATAATCGCCTTTTCTTGCGTAGGATAAAAGACCGTTTACCAATTTATGAGCCACTATTTCGATCTGCTGCAAAAAAACACGGTACATCTTGGCAACTACTAGCTGCTTTATCATACCAAGAGTCACATTGGGACCCAACTTCAACTAGTTATACTGGGGTTAGGGGCTTAATGATGCTAACCAAAGCCACTGCGCGTTGGGTAGGAGTCAAAGATCGTCTTGATCCAGAACAGAGTATTTTTGGTGGTGCTGAATATCTGGCAAATATTCGTCGTAAATTACCAGAAAGCATAACAGAGCCAGATCGCACATGGTTTGCTCTTGCATCTTATAATATTGGTCCTGGGCACATGACTGATGCCCGTGAGCTAACCGTACGCCTAGGTAAAGACCCAGACCTATGGCGTGATGTGCGAAATATACTTCCTTTGTTATCCCAAGAAAAATATCACACAACCCTAAAGCGTGGTTATGCTCGTGGGTCTGAACCTACCAGATATGTTCATAAAATCCGCCAATACCTAGATGTTTTAGAGAGGCAAGATCTAATGGCCAACGTAAAACACAGAGACGATAAGAGCTAAACCATAAGCTAATAGAATGCTATTTTACCACATTTTCTGGTGGTGGAGGCATCTCCATATCTTTGAAAAATGATGCAAAGTCTGGAACCTCAGGGGCTTCGGGTGGTTCTATACCTAACGCAAACCATATGGCATAAGCTAATATTCCACCTGAAATTATTAGCCCACATCCAGCAAGCATAGTTATATACGAAGACTCCATAATGATAGCCAACAAAAAGGTTAATACAGTTATCATATGGATGGGAAAATGGAGTTGTACCGCTTTTTGGGGTAAAAGGTTATCCATCATTGGTATTTTAACAAGACCTGCTAGACGGCTAAAGCGATGAAACCATATTATAAATGGAATTATTTTATAGAGCATGCCCAATAAAATTGAGGTAGTCCATCCCAGTATATAAAAAAGACCAAATAGAAAGCGTATCTGATCATTCTCCACTGCAGGCCAGAAGGCAAAAAAGAGAAGAGCAACAATTGCACTGGCAAAACCGAATAACCAGAACCTAAATGTTAAATCTATCAATACCCGTTTTCTTTTGCTGAGCATGGTTTTCATGTTTATTCCATAGATCAACAAAGCAAAAACACCGGGCAGGGTGGAGGACCATAATAGAATATTATTTTCAGGGTAATAAAAAAGTACCAATGGGATGGTAATAAGAGATACACCCCAGGCTATTAAAATTTGAAATGCCTGTTTTGTGGGAAATTCTGGTGTCATATAGAACATTGGCAAAACTTGAAATGAAACACCAATTATCAAAGTACCTACCCAGCCAAACAGCCCCCATATTAGATGTACGCCAACTAGTGCCTCGCGGTTGAAATCATAAAAGCCGTGGGAATATTCACCAAGAAATATAGCACCCATTATTAACACACCCACCAAAGATATGAGTGAAATGCGCATGGCATTTACAGTTGGGTGTTTTGCCGGGGCTTTATATAATGCAATCCCCACAGGTATAACAAACAGGGCTATGCTACCTCCTAAACCGAGGGAGGCATATAACAATAACCACGGATGAAGATCAGTAGCTATTCCTAAAGCCATGGTAATAACCCCCATAACCAACAGGCCGTGTACCCATGGAACCAACCCAGGCTTAGGAACTGGAAGCCCTGCTAATACCGGAATCATCTGATACATCGCTCCAAACATAATCATTAACACCCAGCCCAATAGGGCTATATGAACAAGAGCTACAGTTTCTGGCATAAGTGGAGATGATAGAAGATCATCAGCAAAATATATGGATGTTAAACCAGCGAATACCATAAAAAATGGGGCAGTCGCAAAAAAACGGACTGGCAGGTGAAGTGGGGGAGCTTGATCAATACTTAGGCCACCAGTTGAGAACATGTTTTGATCCTTTAACTATAACATAGAAACAGTAAATGGAATTACATTATTTAAATTTTTGTTGAAATTACTAAATACAACATATAACTAACAATTTAATAAATAATTTATAATTATATGCTAAAGATATAAATTTTATATCTTGGTAAGAATTATATAAAAAAAATAAGCTAAATTGATAAATATCAATACGTCAATATCAAATTGATGTTACACTGCGCAACTATTTTTTAAACATATCGTTGTAGCTGGTAGCGACAAAAGCTGCGTGAGCAATGATTTAGTTCTATTTGTGAGGAGAATTTTAGGATATGAGCGAAAGTTTGGATTTGTCAAAAAAAAATGTTGAAGAAGCTCAAACAACATTAGATGGACTGTTTGAAGGTTTAGCAGATAATCGTAACATAGAATTAATTGCTGATTTTGATCTCAGAGCTTTACTTCCTGCTCTTCAGGAAAAAAACTGGGGTAAATTTAACTGGTTTCCTCTAGAAGATGGACCTAGCATTTGGCGGGTAGATTTAACACTACTAAACCCCGCTGTATCTCCAAGAGGAATAGAAGAACTTTTTACTAGCGATCACCAACGCTGTGATGAAATTTTTGTACTTGTTGAGGCAGCAGCTCAAGCTGGTGATTTAGACAAAGCTAAGAAAAATTTTGCAGAGTTTATTCTTGGAATGAATCACCATTTTGCAATGGAAGAAGAGGGCTTTTTTCCAGCTTTTGAACAAGCTACAGGTATGACCCAAGGCCCAACAATGGTTATGAAGATGGAGCATACGCAAATGCGTGGTTTGTTAATGCAGATGCAAGAGGCAGTAAATAAAGAGGATGTAGGCGAAATATCGCAAATTACCTCAACTTTAATGGTAATTATGCGTCAACACAACATTAAAGAAGAGCAGATGTTGTATCGTATGGGGGGAATGCATCTATCTAATCAAGCAGATACTATTCTACGTACTGTTCAAGCTTTATAATATTTTGCTTGAACCTGATTAAGGTATACAAAAACAATCAGATAGCTGATGGGGAACTATCACTCCCCATCAGCTAATATATGTTTCTAGCTCAAAAATAATATATAAAAAATAAGTCTAGACCATCATCTGGTCAACTGGAGTTCTACGGCTGCTGTCAATATTTTCAAATGTGCTAAGAGTAGTAGTAGGCTCTACTTCTGTCTCTTGATTTGCACGCCAAGTGTGCTCAGGTGTAACATCCAGAACAATAACACCTAGTGAAGGGTCAAGTTGATCCAGGCTAGATAGAAGGTTGGCTAGTTGATCTTGAGCAACCAACATTCCACGAACTGAACGACCATCAAATAATTCCACTACATATTTCATCTTCTTCTCTCCTCAATATTATAGTTCAGCTAGATAGCATTTGTTAATTTAATAAAATTACTTAGTCTAGTTAAAGCAACACGTGTGCCATTAATGAGAGTGAAAGTTGGTTGGCTAGATTTTCTAGCTTGCCATTTAATTTTTTGGTTGTTAAAAAGTCAATAAATCTAAATAGATATAGTGTTGTGTTAAGTTGGAAATATTAATGAAATATTTGTTTAATAATGCGATAAATTTAACGGTAGCCAAACAATAAATCAACATAATGACTCTTTTTGCCATTATATCGTCATTAATCATAGGCAGAAATATACAGGTAACAGGGTTTGTATGGTGGGATTAAATAGATTTGAAAAAAGCTGGAAGGGGATATGTAATAATGTAGTAGTATCTACTGAATAGACTTACGGTTAGTTTAGGTAAAACTACAGCATTAAATTTAAGAAAAGATGGTCCAGTGGATAGTACCACTGGACCATCTTTTAATATTTATTATTATAAAAAAAATTTTTTGTCAGGTTGAATTAGTTGTTTCTTGCGCCTTGCTGTACCCAGCGATGAAGAATTTCAACGTCACAAGGTGTTAACCTTTTTTTATTGTGGGGCATACGTACAGCTGCTCTTCCTTCCACCAAAACGTTTAAATTACTTACCAAGGGGTTTCTGGGTACTACAATTGGCCCATGCTTTGTGCCTTTCATCAACCCTTCGTAGGTCTCAAGGTTTAAACCGCTTTGTTCTTCACCAATGCCACCTTTTTTGTGGCAAGAAAGACAGCGGAAATGGATTATTGGATAGACATCTTCTTCATAGCTAACTATCCCACCCCAATCTGCTGAACTATTATTTATACCAGCAAATAAAAATACCAATAATACCGCAACTATATACTTAATTTTACTCATAACAAGCCTCTCAATTATTAGAGTGTAGATTAAAATAGAAATCTGGGTGCAACCGAACCATTATAACACAAAATATAAAAAATGCTGAAGTTATTCTTTTTCTTTTGCTATTGTCCCTTTTTTATTAATTCTTTCGTTTTTGTAACTGCTACTGGAACCTTTTTAACTGTTATTGCAGCTTTTTTCTTAGCAGTTGATATTTTTTTATCTATTATAGGTGTTTTTTTAATAGGGGTTAATGCTTTTTTCTTTTTAGTTGGTGTTTTCTTTTTAGTTGCTGAAACTTTTTTTTCTAACTGTTTTTTATCTTCCTCTTGATCAATAACACAGTAACCAAGTGGCATATTAGGCAGTGGGCCTGGTTTAGAAGTATCTCCTGGTTGGCGGAACTCTAAACGTACCTCAACCCGGCGACTCTCTTCGTAGCTCTCTTTAATACCAGTAATTGATGCTCCATCAATAATAAGTAGTTGTTGCAGTTGTTGCTCGCGTTTTTTTGATAATTTACCTGAAAGCAGAGCGCATATCACAGCTTCAGCCCTTTTAAGGCTTAAATGAACGTTATATAGGTAGCTACCAGTCTCATCTGTGAAACCTTGAATATGTATATGCTTTAACCATCTTTCACCATGGATAGTACGTTTTACCTCTAGCATAATAGGTACAAAAGCTCTTAATTGAGCTTGGGCCTCAGTTGAAAGTTGAAAACTTTCTGAGCCAAACCGTGCTTTTTTGCCAAAACTGATCGTATGGTTTATACGGTTAATCTTTAGTTCTAGTTTTTTTTCGTCAGCTAGTCTCTCTAAATTGTCAAAAACAGCTGAAATATCTGAGTCTCGTTCCTGTTTCTCCACAATTGGTCTGGAAGAAATAGCAACAATTGAGATGCTCATAATTACCAAAAACAAAATTACCAAAGCGGTCATAAGATCAGCATAGCTGATCCAAAACGGGTTTTCCGTTGTTTCTATTTTTCGACGTGTAATGGGTATGTATCTTGACATAGATTTTAACCTACGTGGGTAAACTCTAAATTTTCTTTCTGTAAATCTTCTGCCAGTGTTTCTATATCTTTATGTGTGATATTAAAGAAAGTTAGAATTTTATCCTCCATTAACTCCCACTCTTTTAGAGATATCTCTCCGCGAAGATGTCCGACTATAAGTATGATGCCATGAAGAACAGTAAACCCAAGGTTTTCAACTTTTTGCCCAGGCTGGTTAAAAATTTCTGCCTTGTGATGATCAAGTATAATATTGCAAACAGGTTTTGGAAGTTGCCACTCTTTGCTCATTAAATATCCTACTAAAGCATGGTTAGTACCAAACTCCTTGTTTTCTGCCTCAATGAGATTATAGTTTCTATTCTGTCTAATTTTTTTGATAAAATTAGCATAATTATCAAAATGTTGTTCCATTGCTATCATGCCACAGTTTAAAAACATAGCAGAAATGTAAGTTTGGTCTAATGAGAGCAGGGGATAACAGCCGTTGCGAAAGTGTGGCGAAATGTTAGCCATACGTCTTACAAGCCACATGGCAGTCTCGGCCACTAACACGCCTTGTTCTCTAACTTCATTAGCAAGATTATTTTTTCTGGTGAGTGATTGGGTGAAAAACATCTCTTCTAGAAGGTCTTTAGTATGTTGCCACCCAAGAAAAATTATGGCTTTTTCCACTGATGCTAATTTTTTTTGTTTTTTGCCTTTAGCAGTGTTGGCTTTTTGTAAAATTGCAGCAGCTAGAGCCATATCACCACGTATTAAAAAGCTAAGGCTTCGCCAGTCAGGTTCATGGTTCTCTGATAGACGAGAGACTTCTAACATTACTTTTGGCCGTGAGGGTATGTTGACTTTGTAGGTAATTTTTTTAGCAAGTTGTATTTGCTTCTTATCTTTTTTCTTACCCATATTTTTTATTTAACCCGCAACCTTTTACGCATTGATTCCAACCTTTCAGTGAGCAAGTCTATGTATGCGCCTTGTTCTTCACCTGATTTATTAACAGACTCCACAACCCCTTTACCTACTTGGTTTAGGGTGTTTGATATATTTTGTTCACTCTCTTTTCCACTATTTAAAATTTTCTCTTTCATATCTTGCAGATCATCACCCATTCCTTGGTTTAGTTCATCAATGGCACTTATCATACCATTGTGACGATCATCGACCTTCTCAATAACACCTTTTATCTGTGTGGCTATCTCTTTACTCTCTTGTTTGGTGTTGTTTGCTAGATCGTCAACCCAGCCTTTCATAGTTGTGTTTAGCTCTTCTTTTTCTTCTGTGGCTTTTTCTCTTAGTTGGTTTAACCCAGAGGTGATATCAGCAACACTGTTTGCCATTTTATCTGAAATAGTGGATATAATTGATATACGGTTTGAAAGTTCAGCACTTTCATTGCTCTGTTCTTCACGGGCTTCTTGTATATTTTGTGAAATTGCCTGTTTTGTACCAACAATTTCATCTCTAATTGTGTTTTGTAGACGGTCGGCTACTTCATTGTTGCTGGCTTTAACTTCACCAATTAATTTTTCAGTACGCTGTTTTTCAACTTCATCTTGGCGACGACCAAGTTGTTCCATTGTATTTTTAAACTCTGTCTCAAGGCGTTTTATGCTTTCGTGTTCTTGTTTATCAATTTCAGCAGTTTTAGTATCTTTCGCCGGGTTTGTGCTTATACGTGTTGAAATTTCCCCACTGGTTTTTTTAATAAGAGATTGTAGTTGGTTTAGCTCTTCTTGAATGTTGCCGCCTAATTTGTTTATGCCGCTCTCTAGCTTTTCTTGTGAAGTATATACAGCAGTGTCTATATGCTCTTTGCTTTGGGTTCCTTGTGTCTCTGTAATAGTGTGAATAGACATCTCCAACATTTTTAAGTTTTCTTCTAGAGATTGCCGTTCTTTGGCAATACGACCTCCAACCTGATTGATCCGGTTGGCAAGAGAGACAATAAGTTTGTTTAAGTGGTCTTTAAAGTCAGTTAAAAATTCTCTGCTTGGTAGAGCATCTGGTGCTGGCGGCTCAGTTGTAGCAACAAGTATCTCTTTGGTTGCACCTTCTACTTTCCTTGTTAGGTTAGATACAATCTCCCTCGATGATGATTTTATCCTGTTGTTACTGTTGGCTTCCATGTCACGGAAGGCTTTAGCAAGGTTTTTCTCCAACCTTTCAGCAGATAGTTTCATATTTGTGAGAATTTCTTTAAAGGTATCGCCACCAGTTGCAGCTATTACCTCTTTGGTTGAGTCTGCTACAGCTTCTTTAATGCCAAGTGAGCTAGCAGCAACTACCTGCTGCACTCCTTCAGCCTCTTGAGCTACTACTTCTTTAACATCTTCTAAGCCTTCAACAACTGCGTTTTTAACTTCATCAGAGTTTTCAGAAACAGTATCTTTAACTTCCTGATAGCCCTCAGAAACAGCTCCTTTTATACCATTAAACCCAGCAGATACCGCATCTGTAATACCGTTAGAACCTTCATAAACAGCTGCTTTAATGCCATCATAGCCTTCTGATACAACACTATTTATTGTCTCATCTAGTGTTGTGGTTACATCTTCTGCTGACTCGGCTATGTTCTCTTTTATAGAATTTGTGACTTCCTTAGCTGACTCAGTTATGCTCTCTTTTACAGAGTTTGTAACCTCTTGGGCTGATTCTGTAATACCCTCTTTAATAGAGTTTGTAACCTCTTGGGCCGACTCAATAATGCCCTCGTTAATAGAATTTACAACCCCCTGGGCTGATTCTGTAATGCCCTCGTTAATAGAATTTACAACTCCCTGGGCTGATTCTGTTATACCTTCTTTTAGAGAGTTTGTTATCTCTTGAGCTGAGTTTTCAAAGCCAGTTTGCATGTTTTGGGCTACATCCTGACATGACTCTTTTAAGTTGGCAGCAATTGAGCTTTTTACTTCTTCGGTGCTCTCTTGTATTCCGGCTGATGTTTTAGCTGCAAGCTCTTCTATAGAATCGTTTATAGCTTGCTGTTGTCGTAAAGCTGCTTCATCAATAGCGGTTATTACTTCTTGGTTGTTTAGTGAGTCATCGTCAACTTTGTTCTCTAAAGCAGCATTTTTTACAGCTTTTTTAATATCTTCAGAATTCTCAAACAGCGTACTGCTAATTTGCTCAGTTATCGATTCTGTTATCTCTTGCGCTGATTTTTGAATATCATCTGAAGTCTGTTTAGTTAGTTCTTGCAGAATTTTGCTTATTCCTGCCTCTTGCTGGAACGTTGCTTCTTGAATAGCAGATATTATCTCTTGTTGGGTTGGTAGTTCAGTGTCAGAAAATGACTCTTTAATCGCTTTTTTAACCGATTTTTTAATACTGTCTGAGTTATTATCCATAGCATCATCAATGCTCATGGCAATTGAGTTGCTAATCTCTTCAGCAGATACTTGGGGAACCTCAACTGATTTACTATCCAATGTTTTGAGAATTTGGGTCATTATATTCTCTTGATTGGAGGCTGTGTTTTGAATTGCTGAAATTAACTCATCTGTAGAAGGTGGTTGTTCGGATAATGATAGTACGTCCATAGCCACTTGTGAAACTGCATCTTTAATACTTTGCGAGCTTTCAGCCATGGCACTGTCAACAGAATTAGTTATAGAGTCTGTAATGGTGTTGGTTATGGAGTTGGTGATAGTTTCTGAAATAGAGTCGGCAATATCTTGGGTAGATAGGTTGGGTTCGGAACTATTTTTTTCTTCTAAAGCTTGCAGCATTTCTGCAATTATAGCTTCTTGGTTGGAATTTGCACTACCAATAGCAGCAAGTATACCTTGGGCAGTTTGGTCTTCATTATCAGCTAACCTGGCCTCTAATGCTTTGAGCATATTATCCATTAAAAACTCTTGATTAGAGTTTGTTTTGTCAATGGCAGAAATAATCTCTTGGGTGGTTGGCCCATCTTCATTTGTCGATAATATATCAATTGCTGCTTTTGTGACTTCCTCTTTGATATCCTGAGAAGATTCTACAACAGCACTCTTAATGCTCTCTTTAATAGAATCGGTTATCTCTAAAGCTGTAGGGATAGGAGTATCATTAGTTTTTGTCTGCAACATTTCAAGAATATTAGCCATTATAGCTTCTTGGCTGGATTTAGCATTGCCAATGGCTGTTATAATATCTTGAATTGGGAAAGCTTCTTGAGGTGTTTCGCTAGGTGCTTCTTTTGTTAAAGTATCTATTTGTTTGTTGTTGTTATCCTTTAACTCATTGAGAATATTTGCCATTATAGCTTCTTGTCTTAAATTGGCATTACCAATGGCAGTAATTAAATGTTCAACAGGTGGTGAGTCATCTTTGTCCTTAAGAATATTAACTGCTGCATCAGTAACAGCCTCTTTAAGCCCTTCAGAACTCTCGGCAACGGCACTGTTGATGCTATTTTCAATAGATTCAGTAAGCTCTCGGGGTGAAAATTCAGGGGTTGCTGCAATATTTGACTCTAACGATTTTAAAATATCGTTCAATATACTCTCTTGACGAGAGTTGGCAGAACTAATAGCACCGATGATTTCCTCTGTGGTAGGAGATTCATTTTTTGCTAAAATATCTTGGGCAGCTTCAGAAATAGCTTCTTTTATTGCTCTAGCTTCTTCTTCAGGTTTTGGGATAGCTGCATTGTTGTTCTCTAACGCTTTTAAAATATCACTCATTATTCTCTCTTGACGAGAGTTTGCAGAGCTAATAGCACCGAAAACCTCTTGGGTGGTAGGAGCGTTGTTATTTGCTAAAATTGTTTGTGTCGTTTCAGAAATAGCCTCTTTAATTATTTTGGCATCATCTTCTGGCTTTCTTGTTGCTGCAATGTTTGCCTCTAGAGCTTTGAGAATATCAGTCATTATATCCTCTTGGCGGGAGCTTGCTGATCCTATGGCAACAATAATCTCTTCAGCTGAAGGGGAGTCTTCATTAGCTGACTTTATGCCATTAGCAGCATCTGCAACAGCCTCTTTTATCTCCTTAACTTCACTATCCACCGCTGTATTAATAATATCGGTTATAGAGCTAGTAACCTTGTTGGTAGAATCTTCAAGACGGGCAGCGGTAGCAGCCTCAAGAGAGTTCATCGCGTCTAAGAGGGTGTTTTCTTGTTTGTCTCCACTATTTTCAATTGCATTTACAATTGATTGCGCAGACTCACGAGCTTCAGATATGCCAGCATTGCTACCTTGTTTTAGTAGATCAACAAGTTGGTTCATGCCTTCTTGTGATGGGAGCTGCTTACTTAAAGAGGCTAAGGTCTCTTGTAGTTTATTGCTAAAATCAACCACCAACTCTTCTGAGTGTTTATTGTTTAGTTCACTATCTTGCTTTTTATCATTCCTAAGCTCTTTTAACTCTTCGGCAATAGTTTGAAAATAACGTAGATCTACACTAGGTTCTGTCTGTTTTTTTGTAGAGTCTGAAATAGTAGTGGAAATTTTTTCTAAACTTGCTCCATGAGTCTCATCAAGCCTTAATATTACCTCATTAAAGCCTGCCATCCCTCGTGTTAGTTCTCTTAAGGCAACATCCATACGCTCACCAAATCCTGCTAGGCGGTTCTCTAGGTTGCGTATCTCTTCTTGTCGTCTACTCTGCTCTTTCAAAGTTAGCTCAACAGCTTTTGAAATAACCTTTAAAGGACCAGAGAAACCTTCACGAATTGCTAAATCTAACGCTTCAACTGTCTCCTTACGGTCCACAGCCAAGGTTTCGCCAAGGCTAAAAACCAGTGCCTCAAGGTTTTCTGTATTTTGGTCTTCTTTGTCGTCTAAGTTTAATGAATCTGCAAGCTTTGTAAGGCCAGCTTCAATACGTTCTAGTCCTGCATCGCCATTTTCCACGAGTTTAGCTAGATATTCAGGCTCGGCCCCAGCTTTAAAACAGTCATCTAAAAAGCCTTGCAGTCTAACAACTTGGCTATAACGCCACTGAAGAATTAATTTTTCTATAACGGTTATAAAAATTGCTGTAAAAATTGCAAAAAAGCTTGCTACAAATGCAGTAGATACACCAACAAAAAGATTTTTTAGCTCTTGGGTGACCAGCTCAGCCACAACAACTGGGTTAAATTCTGTTAAGCCAACTAAAATTCCGGCAAAGGTGCTAACAATACCTGCCCCGGTGAGGATACCTGGTAGATGACGGAAAAATTCCACCCGAAGTGGAATATCAACAAGTGTTTGAATGTTAAATATAACCTCTGCAGGCATCGTGGCCCGGTAAAGAACGCTTCCACCACCATCTTTAACATCAGGGTTGGGTTGGCGGTGCAGGGTTTCGGCAAACTCTTTCCAAAGTCTTGAGAAAAGGGGGTAGACATGCCAGTGCCACTCAGTTATGCCAGAGTTAGGGCTTTCCATTTTACCTGCACTTCTAAAACGTCTTAAAGAGCTGGTAACTATTGCTAGACGAATGGCATCAATAACTGCTTTTGCTACATAACCAAATATAAACAGAACGGAGAATCCAGTGATAACCGCTGCTAACGTTATAATGATATTGTGTTCGGTCTGTGTGGTTAGTGGTGTAAGTAAAAAATCAGGTAGATAGCTTATGCCGGGTAGGGATTCTATCTCCACTAATTTTAGAACTTCATACCCAGCTAGAAGGGATATACCTAGCAGAATTACAGCCCAACTTGTTGAGACCAAAGAAGATATAAAGGTAGACCGAGCCTTACGCATGCAAAATACCCATTAAAGTAGGCTTCCAGCAAACATGCCGGACAGTTATCTTGAACCTAAAAATAGCATATTTTATAATACAGGTAGTTAAGCTAGCATTTCTAGGTTTCAATATCAAAAAAACCCATTCTATCACAATCAAATAGACACCGGAAGTCTCTCTACTAAGGCCCGCAAAAAAAATAACTCCTTAAAAATAACAACCTTCATGGTGATTAAATTTTGTGCGCTAGTTTATAGGCATATTTATTTTACTGCCTAATTATTAAGCAATTTTAAATTGTTAACAATTATGTTTTTAAGTTTGTTTAATCGATTTACCTGTAAAATCAACCCTTTCAAACCTATGGCACTGGAGTTGCCGTATAGAGACGTATCAGGACGATAAAATGTGTAGAAAATTGTATTTATTTTTTTAGAAGAGGAAAAACATTATGAAATGGGTAGTCGCCATTATTAAGCCGTTTAAACAGGATGATGTTCGTGAAG
>JADGBW010000066.1:0-9930 GCA_015231305.1 Magnetococcales bacterium
TTAAAAAAATATTATTATTAGAAAAAAAATTTGGAACAAATATTGTTCCTTTTTTTTTGTTTAAGTTACGCAAGTAACATTATGTGAATTTTAAAAAAGTAATACCATTTTCTTATGTAACTACTATGTTAAATATGATTTTGGGTTAGACAGATAATAAAGAGATAACTTTACCTGATTATGATTGATTAGTTGAGGGATACATTTAGTTTGTAAATCATATCTTGGCTTGCTCCCTTGTGTCTAAAGGCAACATTTTTTCCCCGTATTTTTCTCCTGCACTCTAAAATAAAATATGGCATTTGTTTAACAACTGCATAACAAACTTTACAGATACAGGTACGGCCTTTTTTTGGGTAGATCTTAGTAAAAAATGTTCATTGCTTGTGGTTATAAAAAAAGTATACAATATAAAGTCTTACATATTTTTATATAATAATCCCAAGATATTTACTAATAAAAGGAACCCTAAAAGATATGTTAAAACGTTATCTCCGCGCTTATCCAACTTTTATTGCTTTGTTGTTTTTTGCAGTTAGCATGGTTTTTACAGCTAACTTACAAGCTGGAAATAACAAACCCATGTTACATCATGTACCTTCTGCTGACTGTGGAAGTTGCCACACTGAAATATATAGGCAGTGGGCAGGATCTATGCATGGCAATAGTACTGCGTTAAAAGATCCTATACATGGGGCTATGTATAAATCTTTAATGGGTTCTCCAACTAAAGAGGGTGTCAAATCTAAAAAGGGAACATATCCTGTTTGTCTTCAGTGTCACGCTCCTAATGCAGCACGTGATGGTAAAACAAAACTAGATACTATGGCGGCTTACTCTGAGGGGGTTAACTGTGTTGCTTGTCACACTATGAAAAAAGCTTTAGGGCCAAAAGCCAACTCCCGTCTTGGTGCAAAAGCATTTGAATTTTCTGAAACTGCCTTACAAGGTCCAGGTGGCTCTTTTTCAGGCTCTCAACAAGTTAAAGTTCCTGGTGGTGAAGGAGTGGAAATGGTTAATCCATTCCCACATGAGGCCCGCTCTAACCTGTTTCGTTCTTCAGATTTATGCTTAGGATGTCATGAGAGCCGTAAAAATGGTAAAGGTGTTCCTGTTTGTAGCACAGGGCCGGAGGTTATGCACAGTGGTAATACTGTAACTTGCCAATCTTGCCATATGCCTGTTGTAAACGGTGCAGCAGACCACAGCATGGCTGGTGGACATGATCCGGCTATGGTAAAACGTGGTGTAATTTTTACTGTAAGTGCAGATAATAATAGAGCAGTAGTAAATATTAAAAATACTCTAGCCCACAACCTTCCAACTGGTGCGCCATTTCGCAACATGGTTGTCAAGCTAATTGCCTTCGATGCCAAAGGTAAACAGATATGGAGCAACTATAAAAAGAGCGCATTTAAGGAAGATAAAAAGTCGGTTATGATGCTATTTTTAGTTGGTAAAGATGGTAAGCCTGTTCCTCCACCAAAAGCTACTAACATAGGCCGAGATACTCGTCTTAAGCCGGGTGAAAGCCGTGACTTTGTTTACCATATTCCTGTTAAAGGTGTTGCAAAGGTCAGAGCAGAACTTTTCTATGACCTTCTACCACCACCAGTTAAAAAAATGTTGGCAAAAAAAGTTCCTGCAAACTTGTTGAAACCATCATTAATAGCTATTGCTGAAGCAAATTTCTAAGCTTAATTAAGTTTGGTTTTGATAATTGTTTAACAATGTCTTATTAGCTGTTCTTTTCCTCCTTCTTCCTATTGCACCCCTCTGGGGTGGGGAGAAGGAGGCAACCCTTAAGCTTACCGGACCTGTTGCTACCCTCGCATGTAAAATGTGTCATACATGGCGTAAACCTGTCTTAGAAAGCCGTGTATTAAAAGCTCCTCATAATAAAATAATTTTAAATCATGGTGATGGTCAGCTTTGGTGTTTCTCTTGCCATAAAGCAGATAATCCTGCCACGTTAGAAGGTGATAAACATTCTGCTGTCACCTTTGCTACACCTCAAAAACTATGTAGTACGTGTCATTTTAGTCAGGTAAAAAGCTGGCGTGGAGGTGCTCATGGTAAGAGAACAGGAAGCTGGCAGGGTGTGAGGACTGCTTGGCGTTGCACTGCTTGCCATAACCCACACGATCCAAAAATTCTCCCATTCAAACCCTCTCCACCTCCATATAGGCCGGGGAGTAACCCTTTTGGTATGACTCCTGTAGATAAAATGGAGAGTAATAATGGCTGATAACAGATCATCACGCCGTGGTTTTTTGAAAGGTACAGTAGCACTTGCTGCTCTTGCTGCTGGTGGCTGTTCAAGCTCTAATAATGGACAAAATACTGCATTTGGAGATAGTGTCGCCTCATTTTTTCAAGACCACTACCAAACAATGACACCAGATGAAATAAAAGAAGTGTTAGCAAGGGTAGAGCGCAAAGCTAAAAGAGCGCATGGGGTTGATATTAAATGTGAAAATAGCCCGCCAATTGCTAATGTAGAGTTTGGTTATGTGTTAAATTTATCTAAATGCAAAGGCACACGTCGTTGTGTGGAGGCGTGTGTTGTTGAGAATAATTGTGGTCGGAACCACTCTCTGGAAAATATACGAGTTCTTGCAATGCCACACGGAACCATGGACCTCAATAAATCTGACCACTTTTATGACCATAAAGAGGTCCCTAAAGCAGGAGAGTGGTATCTGCCTGTTCAGTGTCACCAGTGTGATGAGCCAGCATGTGTACAAGCTTGCCCAGTTGAGGCCACTTGGAAAGAGCATGACGGAATTGTCGTCATAGATTATGACTGGTGCATTGGTTGTCGAAATTGCGCTGTTGCTTGTCCCTATTGGGCAAGGCATTTCAATTGGACAACCCCAATTTTACCCAAAGATGAGATAAACCTTAAAACCCACTATTTAGGAAATAGACCTCGTGAATCTGGAGTGATGGAAAAATGTACTTTTTGTATTCAACGCACTAGAAAAGGCGAGCTTCCGGCTTGTCAAGAGGCATGCCCTACAGGGGCGCGTATTTTTGGTAACCTTCTAGACCCCAATAGTGAGATACGTTACATATTAGAAAATAAAAATGTTTTCCGCCTAAAAGAAGAGCAGGGAACCCAGCCTAATTTTTGGTATTTCAGTGATGTCTGAGAAAAAAATTAGAAAAAAAACTTATAGTAAAATTAACTTTTTACAGGCTTTTTTAAGTAGCTCATTAAACGGTGGCAGGTTGTATTGGGTATGGATGTTTTCACTATTATCCATCGCGCTATACGGGGCCACTGCCTATAGTCAGCAAGCTCAGTTTGGTCTTGGTGTAACAGGGCTATCAGATCAAATCACTTGGGGGCTTTACATAAGCAACTTTACCTTTTTTGTTGGTGTGGCCGCTGCTGCGGTTATTTTAGTTATACCTGCCTACCTGTTTCATCGTCGTGAGATGCGCAGGGTAACTCTATTGGGTGAAAGCCTAGCTGTGGCAGCTGTTACGGTAGCAATATTGTTTGTCACTGTAGATTTAGGGCAACCTTTACGTTTTTGGCATGCCATGCCTTTTTTTGGCAAGTTAAATTTTCCCACATCAATATTAGCTTGGGATATGCTTGTGTTATCCCTCTATTTGTTGGTAAACCTGATTTTATTGTGGTTTATACTCTACAATAAATTTTGTAACGACTCCCCCGTTGTTAAACGTTATTTTCCCTTGGTTGTAGTAGCTATTATCCTGGGTATATCTATTCATACTGTCACCGCATTTATGCTGTCGGGCAATCCATCACGACCTTTTTGGCATACGGCGGTTTTGGCTCCTAGATTTATAGCTTCGGCTTTTGCAGCAGGGGCGGCATTGATGATAATTTTGTTCCAAATTTTGCATTTAACAAGCAAGTTTCGTCTGTCAAAAGGGCTTATTAGAGAGATAGCCATTATAATGGCTTTTTCTCAATTTTTTAGCCTTTTCCTCTTAGGAGCCGAGCTTTATAACGCCTTTTATCACAACACTGCTCACGAAATTTCAGCTCATTTACTATACACCGGAAAAATAGCCCATGACAATTTAACTATCTCTATTTATATGGCTATTACAGCTGGGTTAATTGCTTGTATTATGCTTTTTGTACGTCGGGTGAGAGAAAATGTAGCACTATTAAATATAGCCTCTATTTTAATATTTTTTGCTATTTGGCTAGAAAAAGGGCTGGGCCTTATAATACCTGGTTTTGTACCATCTCCGTTGGGTGAAATAGCACAATACACCCCATCTGCAATTGAGATTAAGGTAACATTAGGTATTTGGGCTGTGGGGGCGATAATATTTACTCTACTTGCTAGAATTACAATAGCGATTGAATTTGACGGTCTTCGTCACAAATAGCATGGTTAAAATTAAACTATAAAAATTTTGAATAAAAAGATCTTTTTACAAAAAATTACCTTCAAAAACTATCAATATTTTTGTCAATTTTAACATTTACGTTTAAGAGCGGTAGGTTTTTATAAATCTATTTGTCTGTTTTTTAAATTTTCATCATCCTTGTGTGGATATTTTTTACCATTTTTTTTATTTTCTTTTTCTTTATATTTTTTTAAATATTCTTGGGATTTTTCCCATTTTTTTTGTCCATACTCTTTTGACTTTTCCCATTTTTTTTGCCCATACTCTTTTGACTTTTCCCAGCCTTTTTCACTCAATTTTTTGGTTTTTTCCCAACCTTTTTCCCCATACTCTTTGGACTTCTCAAGACCATCTTCTCTTAACTCCTTGGTGTTATCCCAAAAGCTTTTACTATACTCTTTAGTTTTGTTCCAATAGTCACTAATTTTACTTTCTGTACTATCGGCATAGGAGTAAGAAGGTGAGCATAAAAATGTTATAGTGCATAGGGCTGCGTAAAAAAAATTTTTCATACTATTCTCCAAAGATAAAAATCAGAGCCTTTTCTTAAATCTGCTTATCTTATATGACGGCATAATTATTGTTACAAATTTTTTCTTAAAAATGATAAGAAAAAATTTGAAGCTTAATTCAGAGTAAATTAAATGATATGCATTTATTCTGTATTGTTATTTAGTAAAAGTTTAAAAAACTTATCTGCCTCTGGTGGGGTTGAAGTAAATTGAACTTTTATACAGTTATTATTTGTGTCTGTTTCCACAACTTTACCATATAGTTGATTGGTGATTGTAATACCCTGTTTATCTAACAGTTCAACTTGTAGGTTAGTGAGCCTTCTAGCCTTTAAAGAGGTGGTAATTAATGCTAACGGAGGAACAATAGCTATTAACTCGCCTTCATGTGACCTTCTTTCGGCAACTTTTCCATCTAAAATTGTCAACTTAATTGATGCTCTGTCTCGTAAGGTTTGAAATTCAATTTTTTCTGGTATTGGTAGTTGTATATTATATGGTTCGGATATTCCACCAATTTGATATACCGAAACAGGGTTTTCTACACCTTTTGCTCTAACTGACCATTGGTCGTCAATTCTTATTTTAGCGTTGCAAGCTTTTAAAGTGTTTTCAGAAATAAGTATCTGGCCCCCCACGGTTAAAGACTCTATACGTCCAGCTAGGTTTATCGCTTTACCAACTACACCATATTTGCTTCTTAAATCTGAGCCTATATTTCCAGCTACTGCTTGGCCTGTATTAAGGCCACCACCCATGGTTACCTCTTCAAAACCTTGTTCTTTAAACCTAGCATTTACTTGAGGCATTTTTTGTTGCATTTCAAGAACACATGCTACTGCTCTTTGTGCATCATCATCTCTTGTTATGGGAGCACCAAAAAGTGCCAGTATACCATCACCAAGAAACTCAATTATGGTCCCTTTATATTTAAAGATAATTTCGGTCATGGTTTCCAAGTACATGTTAAGCATGGAAATGACCTCTTCAGGTGATAGCCTTTCACCTATAGCGGTAAAACCTCTGAGATCTGTCATCATGACGGTAACAAGTTTTTTTTCACCTCCCAACCTTAAACCTTCTGGTGAATCAAGAATGTTTTCTACCACCTCATCAGACATATAACGACCAAATGTTTTACGGATAAAATTGTTGGACTTTTCAAGGCTGCTATTCATATTTTGCAGGCTTTGGTTTAGTTCTCTATTTTGTAGGTGGGTATGTATTCTTGCTTTTACCACAGGTGGGCTTATGGGTTTGGTTATATAGTCTACAGCTCCTACTTCAAAGCCCATAGTTTCGTCTGCCATATTGTGTTTAGCAGTTACAAAAATAACGGGAATATTGCTGTTTTTTTTATCAGCTTTTAAACGTTTACATACTTCATAGCCGTCCATATCTGGCATTTCAATATCAAGCAAAACGAGATTAATTTCTTGATTAGCCAAAGCTTTTAAAGCTATCTGCCCACTTGTGGCCATAATGACTTGGTAATCATTGTTGAGGATTTCTGCTAAAGTCCTAACATTTCCAGGCACATCATCCACAATTAAAATTTTGGGTTTGTTCATATGTTTGATCCAATAAATGTATATAACGTCATTTAATATTTTTCATTAATTATTAACATTAATTTCTAACATATTAGCAATTTTATTTAATGACTCTTGAGCTGAGATAAAATCGATTTTGTTAATATGTTCTTCCAGCTGTTTTAGCTCATCATATACTCTACTATCTGCATCTGTTAAAAGCGGTTTTAGTTTTTTAAAAGTATCTTCTGCTTCAAATGCCAAATCTGACAGTTGTAGTGATAGCTCTTTTAATACAGTGGTGATAGCTTCTTTTTCAAGGGGGGTAGGGGGGCTATCATTTTGGGGCTGTTTACTTACTTTTTCTGCAATATCAACTTGTTGTTTTATCTGGGCAATTGAATTCATAACCTCAGAAAATGCGTTTTCAAATTCATCTAAATTAATTGACTGTTTTTCAGAAGGTAATTTTAGTTCATCATCCAATATTTTTGATGCATTAAACAGTCGGTTTGCAGATATGTTTCCTGCAATACCTTTAACTAAATGCACAATGTTTCTTGTGGCAGCAATATTATCTTTTTGGTTTTCTGATAATAAAGAACGGATAGATTTTGCAGCATTTGCATGGTCACGATAAAACTCTAACAATAAAGATCGATAAAGGCTGTGGTTATTGTTTATTCTTTCTAAGCTTGTTTGTACATCTATACCTTTAAGAGTATTTGGTATCTCTTCAGCAATATCAAGTGTACTGTTTTGCTTTGGTGGGTTGTTGTTAACTCCTAGTCCATCACGTGGTTTTATCCATTTAGTAAGTACTGCAAAAAGATTCTTTTTATCTATGGGTTTAGCTACATGATCATTCATACCAACATTTAAACATTTTTCACGGTCTCCACTCATAGCGTGGGCAGTCATCGCAATAATTGGCAGGTCTTTAAACTCATTATTTTTTCTAATTAACTGTGTTGCAGCAAAGCCATCCATAGTTGGCATTTGTATATCCATTAATACCAAGTCGAAAAATTCACTTGTAGCCTTTTTTGCTCCTATGGACCCGTTTTCTGCTACTTCAACAGATAGTGCAACTCCTTCTAAAATCTCCATCGCTACTTGCTGGTTTATTGCATTATCTTCTACTAATAAAACCTTGGCACCCCCTATTTTACTGGATATCAATGTGGTGTCTGTTACATCACGACTTGGCCTAAAAGCTTTGTTAACCTCTTTTCCAAAGGCGTTCATAACCGAATCAAATAGTATGGAGCAATTAATAGGTTTATTTATATATTCATCAACACCTAAAGGTTCTCCTTGTAAAATAATTTCATCTTTTCGGTCAAAGGGGGTTAAGAGAATGGTCTTTGGTATTTCACTCTCATTAGGTATGGTTTCTTTGATTTTTTGAACAGTTTTTATACCATTCATTTGGGGCATAAACCAATCTATAACTGCTAGTTGAAAAGGTTTGCCGTTGTCTATAGCATCTTTTATTGCTGTAACTGCCTGTTGTCCTGAGCTAACACTTGTTGTTGAAAAACTAAACATGGTCAACATTTTTTCAATTGCATTTCTTGCTGCAATATTATCGTCCACAACCAAAGCCCTTAGATGTTCCATATCATCTGGGGGTATCATATCAACTTCTTCTGCACCAAGTTTACGTTTAAAAGAGGCTGTAAAGTAGAAGGTGCTACCTTTGTTAGGTATCGAATCAACCCAAATTTTACCACCCATCATAGTTACTAATTTGCTACTAATTGATAGGCCCAAACCTGTGCCGCCAAATTTACGCGTTGTAGAGCTATCAGCTTGAGAAAATGCTTTAAATAATTTAGCGGTTTGTGATTGTGACATGCCTATGCCTGTATCTCTTACCGAAAACTGCAAAACAACATGATTTTTTGATTCTTGGGAGGTCTTTACTTGTACCTCTACTTCTCCTTCAGTTGTAAACTTTAAGGAGTTGCTAATTAAATTTAGCAGCACCTGCTCAAGACGAAGAGAGTCACCGTTTAATTCATAGCGGCACTCATCAGACACGCACATAATTAACTCTATGTGTTTGTTGGTAACTTGAGTACGAAACATGTCAGTTAGGTGGTCAAACACATTTCTTAATAAAAAGTCTGATGCTTCTAAATCTAGCTTGCCAGCTTCAATTTTTGAGAAGTCCAAAATATCATTAATAATACGCAATAGTGACTTAGAAGAGTTGGATATTTTGCTTAAATAGTCTTGCATCTGTGAAGAAGATTCAATTTGTAAAGCTAAATCTGAAAGGCCAATAACGGCATTCATAGGGGTGCGTATCTCGTGGCTCATATTTGCCAGAAATTCACTTTTCGATCTTGATGCACTTTCAGCTAAATCTTTGGCATTTTTTATAGACTTTTCAAGCATTTTTTGTTCTGAAATATCCCAATTAACACCAACCATTCTAGCAGCATCTCCAGTTTTTTCATCTGTTTCAACTATTGCTGCTGCTTTAATTGTTCTCTCCTCACCACTTGAATGCATAACACGAAACTCTGTTTTAAACTCTCTAATACCTTTTATTGCATCATAAATAAGCTCTTGGGCCTCTAATCTATCATCAGGATGAAGAGCGTCGCTCCAACTGTTAAAGTTAAGTTGCGAACCCAATTCAATACCGTAAAGAGAGTACATGCGTTCATCCCACTCTAGTGAGTTGTCCGAAGCATCCCAAACCCAAACCCCTATATTTCCGGCTTCAGTAGCTAAAGTAAGACGTGATGCGATGTTACGCATTTCAGTTGAAGATTTTTCTAACGTTGCTTTTTGTTTGCTTAATTCATTTACCATTTGCGATAAAGTCATAGCTAAACTACCAATTTCGTCAGTTGATTGGGCTTCAATTTTAGTGTTTAAATTTCCTTGTCTAATTTTTATGGCGGCATCTTGGAGAATTTCTATTGGTTTTGTAACTATTTTACGAATTGCAATATAAAAAAGTAACCCTGTTAAAATTATAACAATAAATAGAGTTGTGCTTGCGTTGGTAGAGGTTTCAGCGCTGTTGTTTACATCTTGTAACCTTTCAGACATTTCATCTTCTTCTTCTTCCTCAAGATCTTTTAACTCGTACTGTATTTTTCTGGAAATAGGCTCAATACTGTTTTCAAATAAATTGCGCATTAACAGTGTCTGGTTTTTTTGGGTAATTTCATCCGGTTCATCTAGATTAGGTCCGTATTGTTCTTCATGGGTTTTGATGAAAAGATTTACACCATTAGAAAAGATTGTTAAATCTTGTTTTAGCTCGTTTACTTTTCTTAACTCATTCTCCAAAGGTAGTCCTAGCTTTATTCCTGCCATTATTAACTTATGAAGAATGTCAATATCTTTAGCTACAATAGCCAAAGAAGAACTTATTATAGCTAAAGAGTTTGCAATCTCACCTTCTTCACCTTCTTCACCTTCTTCACCTTCTTCACCTTCTTCACCTTCTTCACCTTCTT
>JADGBW010000066.1:10030-20210 GCA_015231305.1 Magnetococcales bacterium
CTTCACTTTCTAACAAGTCTGCAAGATGTTCTAAAATAATTTCACGAATGTTAGATTTGATTCTCTGGACATGATAAGCAGCCTCAGTTGCACTCTCCACCATATTAAGCTGATATTCTATAACAATGTTGATATTATTTTGGGTGTTTTTGGAGTTGTTTATAATAAAAGCAGCAATAATTCCGGTAAAAAGGATAACCCCAGATAGAATCATTGAAATTTTTTTTCTGATAGTCATTACTTTCTCCAACCAACAAGTATTTATTAATGTTGGTTAATATCACAACTAAGAGTGGTCAAATATAGGTTGGTATTAGTAGCTTATCGAGTTTATAAGATTTTATTTAAGAAAACCTAAAAAATCATCTGCTAAAAAAAGTTTGGCTACTAATTATGAAGCTGTTTTAAATATATATGAAAATTATTGATTATCATTATTTTAATTAATTTGTAACTTCTTTCCTTTTTTGGCATTTTTCTTAGCTATTTTTTCATATTCTGAAAAAAGATAATTCTCTTCTACTTTTACCCGTTCAATAAGGACTTTGCGTAGGTTTTTAAAGTCTGTGGTAAACCTATTTTTTTTCTTAGATTTAAGAGCAGTATCTTTTGAATATTTTTGAAAAAAAAGTACAGCACATAAAGTGACTTCTGCCATCTCATCGCTTGTACGCTTTAGTCGTTTACTAAGTTTTTTGTTTTTTTCTGCTGCTTTTTCTAGAGCAGGATGAATTTTGCTATCCTCTTTTATGACATGTTGAATTAATATTTCTTCACATTGAGTCATGTTTTGGCGAAAGTTCTCATCCCCTGGCTTAGTTGCGCCAATTTTATCCAATAGTTCGACAACAACACCATGCTCTTCCTTTAATTTTTCTATAAATTCCATTTTTAAAACCTTTCTTAACAAGCTTGGGTTTAAGATAACAAATTTAAATTTTATAAGAACCAGTTGGAACAGTGAATAGTGTTGTTGTTTTTTTATTGTTTTTTATAATATATTGTATCTTTTTTGTTTATAAATTCAGTATTTAAAAAAATTGTTGTGCTTTGTCTAGTATATTATCAGCTGCTAATTGAAAATCATGGTCTTTGCCATTTTCATTGGCAATATTTGCTCTGTGTAAAAGTAATATTTGGTTTTTATTATTAAGTACAAAAGCAGCATATTCGTTTTTTGTTAAATTTGCTACAGCCAAAGCTTTTGCTGTTTCTCCATCTATGTCGACAATTATAGATGATTGGACAAGATTTGGAATAATTTTTTGGTTCTCTTCATCACGCTTTTCTTTGGCACTGTGAATTGTACCCCTTAAAAATAACTTTACAAACCACGGTGCTTTATGCACAGCAGCAACACTTATAAACTGCTTTGGCAATATAGGCAGGTTTCTTGCTTTCCATGTAAGAGGTATTTTTGTGAAAAGTGGTGTGGTTGAGTGGGAACCTACAACAATTAGTACCGGAGTTCTGCTAAATATATCAGATGTAAGGCGAGGTTTGTCTGATGCCGATAAAAGTACTTTGCTTGGTAGGTCAGATAAAGAGATAGCCCAAGCATTGCTTGTTTGGAGAGCACACAAAAATAGAGAGATAAAAAAATAGTATAAAAATTTGCTCTGCTTTTTGTGATTAAAGTTTAATTGTATGGTTATCATATTTCAATAAACCGGGGTGATACTATGTTTGATGTCATTTAGACGATATTGTTAGTGTCAACTTTTTGAAAAAACAAAATATATGTGTAGTAAGATATTTAGTATTTCAACTTTAACTGATTATTGCTCCACATAGTAACACATTATTATTTTCTAGAAAAACATATCTGAACCTAGAAATTGTTTTGAAATTGCTGGCTTGTAAAATAAAAGTGAAGTACTAAATTTTACTCAAAAATATGCTGAATTGTAAGGTTTTATGATATATAATCTAGGTTCATAGGTTGATTTTGTTTACCTTTCTAGATTTTTTTGATAAATAGTACTTATGTATAAAGTATAAACACCTAAAGTAAAAATAACTGTTATCAGGAAATTGAGCTATGGCACTTCCCGGTAGAAAAAAAGACAACATCAAAAAAAAATCGAACAAAAAAGCTAAAGACTCCAAGGAAAACCAAGAAGAAGTAGATAATAGCATGGAGGAACTTAGCTTTGCTCAGATGAAAGAAATGGGTGAAGAGCTAAAAGGCTTAAGGGAGTCCCATACCAGAACGCAAATTGAAAATATAAAAAAACTGAAAGCAAAAAAGAAAAAAAAGAAAAAAAAGAAGGAAGAGGAAGACGCTCGCATAGATGTAAAAGAGCTGGAAACAGAGACTGAAGCCAGAAAAGGCGGTATGCCAGAACATATCGCTGCTTTAGACGAAAACCATCCTATCCGTATACGCTGGGAGAAAGGGTTTAGGCAAAGGGAAAATGGAACATGGTATCAACTCTCAGATGAAGAGTTGTCTGATCATCTTGGTATTTCAAAAGAAAAACAGAGTGCATTTTTGTTGATACCTCTTGTAGTTATTGCTATTTTAATGATTATTGCAGGTAACTGGTACGAAGGTAGGCTATCTGAAACCAGAAAAGATATTATAGATACAATAAAACTGAAAAACATAAAAGATAAACCAGAGACAAAAGAAAAGCTTAAAACAGTATACAGGAGCCACTGGTTACCAGAGTTGGAAGCTCTTTTAACAGATTTTAAAAAAGTTAAACGAAATTTTGACACTTTCAGCGATAATGAAGAGACAGGTTCATATATTCAATACATTAAAAAACACAATAAAAAGTTTGATCATGATGAGGCTATGCAGTGGCGTACAAGGGCAATTCGCAAGCCAAGTAATTAACCTATATATAAATTGGGGCAATATTCTGGTAACGGTAGCAGTAGCTATTTACTTGATGCAATCAGTTGATTAAATATTGTATATGCAACTAAACCAATACCACCATTTAGGTACACTGGGTTTTATGAAAATTTGCTAATTAAATCATTGTAATCTCTCTTTATTTTATATGAATTATAATACTTTCTATACGTTATTCCCGCTAAGGCGGGAATTTTAATAACAACTCAAAACTATATGGATTTAAGCTTTGGTGGTCATTATAGGGCTTGCTAGGGTATACGCAACTTTGAGTTGGAAATTTTATATGTTATGAGTTGTGATTATCATCAGCTGTAGAATTTAGGGTTATAGAGTTTTTCTCAATTTTAACAGTAGCAAAAATAAGCTTATTCAATAGCTCTTTCACATTTGTAAAACCATTTTTTATATAAAAAAAATGTGTTGGGCAACGACAATCAGATGAACCTATTTTTTTTGCTACAACAGCACTATTCTTAAGGTCAGCTATGGCCTTTGCTGTTTCACATTCGCAACTGTTTTGGTTAATCCAAACCTCTTCAATAGATGTTGATTTTGTGCTTAATAAATAATCAATATGCCAGCGCAACTTTTTTTCTTTTTTAAGGTGGCGACCAACTCTTTTTTCCCACGACTTTTTGGCAGAGCCAATATAAAGATATGATCCAGCTTTAATATCAATATATCCCTTTGCACCAACCTTAACATGTTGGCTTTTAGTATATTTTATTAAAAGTGCGTAGGTGGGCAAGCTGTACTCCTAAATGTGTTGTAGTATATATTTTTAACTTATTTAAGACTGATTATAATGTACGGTTAGCTGATCGTAAGGTATATCTAAATTGTGTTGGTTGCATACATCAACCGCCAACCTTTGTACTGCCCGTCCAATGGGGTTGTAAGAACTAGCTGCGTCTCCTGCAAAGTCAACTAGAATTTTATAGTTTAAAGATGAGGCTGCTGCTGAATCAAATTGGCAAACTACCTGGGTTAAATGTTCTCCGAAGCTCTCTTTTTTTAAGCCTTCTCTGATACCATCTTCAAATAGTTTGGGTATCTCAGTTGTAGAACGGTCCTGGTGCTTGTAGTCGATACCAAAAACTGATGCAATACTAAAACCTTTGGAAAGGTTAACAGGGTTTGACCCTAAGAAGTCTCCAATTCCATAGCTTTTTTCTGCTCCACCCGCTAGTTTTAAGACAACTCCTTCCATAGTTATTACATGCACCAACCCATATACCCCACTGTCTAAAATAACCCGGTCGCCAATATTACAAGGAAACCAAGGTTCGTCAGTATGGAACTTTCGGGAGTGCATATCAGTTAATGCTTGGATAGGAACTTTTATTGTTCCTCCAACAATCGCAGGATTCTTCAAGCTAGTAAATACATTCAATCTCTCCACCAACCAAGGAAGCCCATTATATGTTATTCTTTCACCCTCACGAACCAAGCCAATATTCATCAATAAACGTAATTCACTAACTACCCCAGGAATGGAATTTTTTAGAATTAAAATGATAACAACAAGAATGATGATTCCAACTGCTTGTAGTACTCTGTCGCCTCGCTCATGAAACACAATGAATATTGCTGCAACGCTAAATAATATTGTTACTAATTGGTAAAGTATGCCAACAAATCTTGTTGAGGTTCTTCTAGTTTTTTTATCGCTCCCCAACATTTTTTGAAAAATTAATTGTATTGAACGCATACCGATAAAAACCAGAAGAGCAGCAAAAACGGCCATAATTAGCGTTGCTCCACGGCCTAACAAAAACTGCTTAATAGTTTCTTGAAAAGGTTGTGAATTTGCCTCGTCAGGTTTAAGCATCTCAACCATCTGTAGCTGGGCAATCTCCATTAAATGTTGATGCTCATCAACTCTTTTCTGCCAGCTGTCTTTAATTTCAATATACTCTTTTAAAGCAGGGCCCTTTAGCTCTTTTTGGTTAATAGCATTTATTCTTTTAACAGCATCATTGGCGGTGTTAATTTGATCTTGATGAAAACTAATTTTGCTTTTTAGCTGTTCCTGTTTTCTTTTTTGTTCAGTTAGCTCTTTTAGTTCACTTAAAATTGGTTGAAGAATTTCCATCAAATCTTTTTGCCAATCAAATTTTACATCTACATTCTCTTCAACTAATGTTTGTTCTAGGCCACCAGTTACTATCATCTGAAAAGCTTTATTTTGTTCAGAAATTACTTGATTTAATGAAGCTATCTTCTCTTCTAACTTCTTTTTTTCTTGTTGGTTTTTTGCTTTTCTTAAAGCGGATGTTGCAATTTTTAGCTCTTTATTGCGTATTATTAGGTCTGAGCGGATCTCATTAAGGGTTGTTTCAGTAGTTTTTTCTGCAATTACAACCTGTTTTGGTTCAGTTTGAGGTGTTGAGAGTTCTTCTGCCTGACAAACCCCAATAGGCATAATAAATAGAAGTAAAACAGGGACATATTTTGCAAATTTAAAAAAAGCCTTCTTCACAATTTGAGCTCCATAAAAATATTAGATGAAGATAGAAATAATTTAATATCTTCATATTGACTTTAATAACAGGTAAGTGATTGTTAATATTGTAAATATCTGTAAGTGTGTTTTTAGGGTGTCTAGCAATAAAATTTAATTTAACAAATATTATTTGCAATATCTAATTTAAAGCTAAGCAAAAGATATAATAATACCTAGCCAAGTTGTGGATGGATTAACACATGTGGCAGTGATAGTTGTTTTGTTGGGGTAATTTGTCGTATTATGTATCATTTACTTGCATGAACTTTTTGTTTAGGTGGTTTTGGTAGTGTTTGCAACTCTTTTTGGTCTCTTTTCTATTGGTTTTGGTATCTGGGGTTTGGTGGTTTGGTGGTGGCCTACTGTCGAGCTACTCCGCGGCCTACTGCCTTTAGTCGCCGTTGTAATAGGGATAATATCTTTAGGGTCTGGTCTTATACGTATACCCTTGAAAAATGGTAGCTCTCTTGGTGTTGCTGGGCCTCCTGCCATTAAGGTCAGCCATTATTTCCTAAAAGAAGATTGGTGGGCGATATGGTTAGGTTTAGGGTTAGTAGTGCTGGACTTAATCACCTTTGATGGTGAGGCATCTTTATTAAAAGCATTGGCAATTAACCCTGGAGGTTTAAAATGGCACTTTGTTGATGAGCTATTTACCCATTTTTCAGATAACGCCTTTGGCTATCTACGACAATTAGCTGTATGGCTATTGTTGTTTGGGGTTTCTTGTCGGGTTATGGGGATTGCTTTTGGTGAGTTTTTACCAAGCTTTCTCTTTCTTTATCTGCTCTCAATGATAATATTTTCTGTTAGTGGCTGGGAAAATGCGTCCAACTTTAACCTAGAACCACCTCTAGTTGCTTTAATTGTAGGTTTGGTTTTAACCAATACCATAAAACTGCCAGAGTGGATATTTGCTGCTTGTAGGGTTGAATATTATGTGAAATTTGGCATTGTATTGCTTGGGGCTACATTCCCCATAACTCTTATATTAACTGCAGGCCCTGTTGCTATTATGCAGGCTACTGTTATATCGCTAATTAGCTGTACAACAATATATTTTTCTGCAACACGCCTTTTTAATCTCGACCGTCGTCTGGCTGCTGTTCTTAGTGTTGGTGGGTCAGTTTGTGGTGTGTCGGCATCTATGGCTATTGCTGCTGCTGTTGGGGCAAAAAAAGAGCACATATATACCTCAGTAACCCTAGTGGTATTTTGGGCATTGGTTATGATATTGGTGCTACCTTTTGCTTCACAGGCTTTAGGCCTTTCGGCTGGTGTTGCCGGAGCCTGGATAGGCACATCTGAATTTGCTGATGCTGCTGGTTTTGCTGCTGCTAGCTCCTACGGGAAAATGGCCGGAAACGAAGAATCTGCGATTAAATCTTTCACCCTAATGAAGGTAATAGGCCGAGACCTTTGGATAGGTATTTGGTCTCTTGTTTGGGCATTTATTGCTACCACTATGTGGGACTCTCCAGCACCAGGAGCAAAACTTGACAAAGGTGAAATTTGGCGACGCTTTCCTAAGTTTATTATCGGTTTTTTTGTTGCTTCGCTGCTGGTAACACTTGTAACTAGCACAAGTACCCCTGAAGAGTTTGAAACCATGGTAAAGCCAAACCTTCTTGCCCCTTTAGGAGCATTTAGAGGTTGGGCCTTTATTTTCTGTTTTCTTTCTATTGGACTTACTACTAGGTTTAGAGAGTTAAAATCAGTTACCATACAATCGTTTTCTGCATTTAGCATAGGTGTGGTAATAAATGTAATTGCTGGTTACCTACTTTCGGTACATGTTTTTGGTGACTACTGGTCAAGCATGTGAGTGGTGAGTCGTGCAGAAGTTGTAGTTATTTTATAGTAGAACCATTAGAGCTTGAGAAGGCCATACCAGGTCTTAATATTTTATCATCTGCAATGGGTAGTGTGCGTGGTGATACAGGGTGGTGCAAGCTGCTAGATATCTTTCAGGTTGCTGATAATAATTGCCCAAAATATTTTAAAAAACCAAAATAACTTACCTAGTCAGCATGCAAAAGGCATCTGAAAAATTAAACAATTTAGCAAATAAATTATAAACTTATTTGTTGGTTTGTTCTTTAATTAATAGATCTTCTCGAGTGTTGCCCTTTTTCTTCTCATATTCCAACATCCAGCCTGGTACACGCCCTTTTCCTGTCCATGTTTTGTCTTCAGTGGGGTGTTTATACATGGGTGGAGATTTAAGACCTTTATCTTTTCTTTCAGAACGAGTGCCAATCATTATTTCGGCGGCTGAGCTATAACCAGCATTTTTTGCTATTGCATTCATTTTCTTTAAAAGTATTTTTTTTTCAGCCTTTTGGTTTTTTTTGATCTGTTTTTCAATTTGTTCTTTAAGGGTGAGTAACTCTTCTATAGATAGGGATTCAAGATTAGGTAGGATGTGTTTCTTAACCATTTTTAGCTGTCCTTATGTCTATAATTTATATGTCATCATATATACCACAAGTTTTGTATGGCTTGCAAATAATTCAAATTTTTTTATTTTATTAACCCAGCAATATTTTTATCAAACTTTTTTATTACTCTACACAGTTGCACTTGTAATGTTTGCATAAATTAAAAATATACAAAAACAACTGTAAAAAGACTGCTTTATTAGTAGAGCTACCAAATATACTATTTGCTAAAATCTTGACACATTAATGAAAGTCAAATACTCTAAAACATCAAAACTGTTAACATTTTTTGAGTAAATTAATAATATGGCTAAAATAATTGCTCTAGCTAACCAAAAAGGCGGGGTTGGTAAAACTTCTACTGCTGTTAATTTAGCTGCTGCTTTTGCAGATCTTGGTAAAAAAGTCTTGTTAATTGACTTTGACCCTCAGGGCAATGCATCAACTGCGTTTGGGGTTGATAAAAACCAAGTTGGCAGCTCCATTTATCACCTTCTATCTGGACGTTGCTCCGCTGAAGATTGTATCGTTGTTCCATATCCAGATTACCCTCATATCATACCTGCAACTAGAGATCTTAGTGGTGCTGAAATTGAGCTTGTGAGTGAGATAGGCAGAGAGTTTCGCTTAAAAGAGCAGATGGAGGGGAAGGCAAAAGATTATGATCTTATTTTAATAGATTGCCCGCCATCTTTAGGTTTACTAAGTCTTAACGCCATGGTTATGGCAGATGAAATATTTGTACCAATGCCATGTGAGTTTTTAGCACTAGAGGGCTTAAGTCAATTAGTAGACATAGTTGAACTCACAAGACGAAGGCTTAACCCTAGGCTCTCAATTGGAGGCATTATTTTTACTATGTTTGATAACCGGTCTAAATTAATGCGTCAAGTTGCAACAGAGGTAGAAAAATATTTTGTAGATAAGGTTTTTTCTACATATATTCCGAGAAACATAAAGGTTAGCGAATCACAAAGTTTTGGTAAACCCTTGGTTTGGTATGACAAAAAAACAAAAGGGGCAATAGCATACAGCAAACTTGCAGCAGAAATTGCAGATAAACGCTTTTAACTTTCGTTAATTGTTAAATGCTCGGTAGTTGGTGTTTTGTAAATACAGTTTTCTATTATTTGGAATCAGGCAAAACATATAGATAACATTTAAAACAACGTGTTACGATTTTTTAATCTCTCTGTTGAGCGCAAGCCATTAACTCATCAGCCAATAACATAGCTTCATCTGGGGTTAGGCGGATAAATAGTTTTTCCATAACTGGAAGTCCAGGGTCTTCTGCCCTAAAAAGACCATGAAAAATCACATAGCCATCTTCTTGGCTTGCAACTCGCAAATCTGCTGAGTGTACGCACTCTTCTTCATCAATAATTGCTATTGTTGGTAGTTGCATGGTGCTGTTCCTTGAATAATGTATTAATCAATTTGTTTAAATTACCAGATACTTAAGGCCAAAGCCATGCTGCACCTCGTACTCCACTAGAATCACCGTGTTGTGCAGGGGTTAATATGGTGTCGACTTGATCTGAAAATACATATTTGCTTAATAGTTTTGGCACATTTTCGTATATACGTTGAATGTTAGAAAGACCACCACCCAGAACTATAACATGTGGGTCTAGCAGGTTTATTACCCCAGCCAAGCCACGGGCTAGGCGGTCTTCATATTGTTCTAGTACCAATTGTGCAGCACTGTTGCCTTGCATTGCTTGTTGCGCTATTTGCTGGGCATCAAGTTTTTGTTGGGTTTTAGTATAATAAAAATTGCTCAACCCTGGACCAGAGAGAAAAGTTTCAATACAGCCATGTTTGCCACAATAACATTTAGGGCCGGGTAGCTCATGGGAGCTTGGTAAGGGTAGGGGGTTGTGGCCCCACTCTCCAGTGATAGAGTTTGGACCTTGTAAAAGTTCACCATTATAGACAATTCCCCCACCGACCCCTGTACCAATAATTATCCCAAATACCACTTGTTTTCCCTTTGCAGCACCGTCAGTCGCTTCTGAAAGAGCAAAACAATCAGCATCGTTTGCTAGGCGAATAGGGCGGTTGAGAGCTTTTGTTAAGTCAGATTTTAAGTCTTGGCCAATAAGACAGACAGAGTTGGCATTTTTTATCTTATTAGTAGCTTTTGAAATAGCACCAGGAATGCCTATACCAACCGATAAATAATTTTTGTTTTGCAGCTGCGATTCAATATTTAAAACCAGATCTTTTATAGATTTTATTGTTCCATAATAGTCACCTTGTGGCGTGGCAACTCGCTGACGAATATGGACATCTCCATTTTCGTCAAGCACAATAGCTTCAATTTTTGTTCCTCCTAAATCTATTCCAATTCTCATTGAGATA
>JADGBW010000187.1 GCA_015231305.1 Magnetococcales bacterium
TGATAACTTTTCTCTCTGTCTTCTTGTGATATGAATATTAATTTTTTGTTTGAAAGATTGCGGCATAGGGTCAATGTGTGTGGCAATTTTCAGTTTGTTATCTTTTGGCCCTTGGACAAAAATTACCCTACCAAAGCAATTTACAGGTTCAAATCGCTCTCCTCCTGTGCTTAAGAAAATCCGCATTTCTAGTAGGTCGCCTTTTTTAATATTCTTTCTGTATGTTCTAAAAGCCAAGCCAGTTAGGCTTAAATTTACTGTATAAAGATCTTTGCCGTCATCAGAAACTCCAGCTGGTTTATCCATCATAGTTAAATCAATATCGTCAACTAGCTCTTTAAACTGATTTAGCTTAGCAGACAATTTTGGGCTGGTTTTTTCGAGTTCTGCAATAATTTTGTTATTTGCTTTATTTATTGTAACTAAATCTTCTTTGGCTGTTTCTAGTTTAGCTTTGTCTATAACTGGGTCAGCTTGATCACGTAATATTTGGTTTTCAATTTGAGCTTTGAATTGCGAGCAAATTTGTACAATTTGCCGAACATCTTGGGCCAAAGGTTTACTAATTAACTTGGTAATATCTAAAAATAGGGCTGTAATTCCTTGGTAATACTCCTCTTCATTTTCATTTCCAGCCCGTAAAAACATCCAAGAAAGTTTATCATGAATCCACACAAGATATTTTCTCGCTTTAGAACGAGTTTTTTGCATCTCTTTGAAGTAGTGAGGAAACTCTTTCAACAAAATTTGTTGCTGTTTTATACGTGTTCTTAAATCGAACTCGTGATTGCTTTCAAAGTGGGCCATGCACTCTTTTTTAAAGGTCTCCTCACTTACGACACTCCAAACAAATGGAATGCGATCATTTATGCGAAAATCCTTTCTAGCTGAGTTGGTACCTTCCTTTGGTTTTATTATTTCTTTTGGCTTTGCTACTGCTTTTTTAGCACTAGATGCTAGGTTTAAATCTTTTTTAGGGGTAGCGTCTATTTTATTTTCAACTTTAGCTCTTTGAACATCATGTTTAGTAGTAACATTCTCCACAGTTTGATGCTTTATAGTGCTAACTTCTGCATTTTCAAGCTTGCTCTTCACTTTTTTTATTTTTTTAGGAGCTTTCAACTCTGGCGTTGCCTTTGTTAGTTTTTGTTTAACCAACTCGTCAACTTTTACTTCCTTAGATGCTTTATTTTGTTTAGGAAGCAACAATGGACCTTTGTGTTTTTCAAAATGACAGCTAACTCTTGTCAAACCTGTGCTTTTGTCTACCTTCAAACCAACCACCCTTACATAACTATGTACAGGCCATGGGGCAGATTTTGAAGGGTAAAATTGTACTTCTAGAAAGTCTGATTTTTGGATGTCAGGGTTATCTAGCCAAAAAGTAAGGCCCTGACCATCTGGGTTAAAACGTAGTGCGGTATCTTCTGACTCGGTAGGAATTAATGCTGTGAGCATTGCTGAAAATTTTTTATCGAATGAGTCTAAAACATCCATTCGATTTTGGGCTTTTGCACCGTCTAAAACAAGTCCAGTTTTTGCAGAACGCACCTCTTTATTTAAAAAAGAGATATGATCTTGTAGCATACCTGGGTGCATTGCAGGCAGCATAGCACCTTTTTTTTGACATTTTGCAGCTCTGGTCATCTGGGGTGCGGTTATACACCGCCACCATAAAGAGACTGTTCTTATATTATTTTCAATGGATTTTTTATCTTGTTTCATAGGCTAGACTCAACATAATTTTGAGACATTGAAAAATTCTAACGGTTACGTTTGAGACGAAGCTCCTCTGCTTGCCTTTTGAAAACATGTTGAATAAGAGCCTCTCTATCACGGTCTAATATTGGCTCAAATGAGCATGCAATTTTCGTTAAACCATCATCTTTAGGAGGAAAAACTTTCATTATTCGAGCATAAAAACGTATAGATGCCATGGTTTCTATCGAAAATGAGAGACGTATTTCAATTATTTCCCCCTCTTCTAGGTTATTTTGCTCCTCTTTGAAGGCAATACCACCACCACTAAGGTTAACCCAAGTGGGAACCATAGGACGTTCCTGCTCACCAGGGTGAAACAGGCGTAAAAGCAAGTTAACTTTCATATCCAACTTCCCGAGTATACGAGACATTGTTGGGTCAGATCGTTCTAAAAGTCTAAGTTTATCGGTTATATCAAGGGAGTCTAACGTTTTTGAAAAGCTATCGCCTTCAGCCGGAAAAGAGCGAAATTTTTTATAATGGTCAGAGATGGCTTTCATCTCTTTTTTATTAACTCGTCGCCATCCTAAGGGGAGATTATCATCTATCCTGGCAAATGCTCTCTGCTGATTATTTTGGCTGGGTTTTTTTACGGCCATAACAAATAGCTCTTTTTAGAATCTGATTGCGTTTAGCACAAACAATGACCGAAATGGTATTTAAGACTATATAAGGCAAGGAGCATATAAAATCAATAGGCGGGGAAGATGTGTATACATAGTACAATTGATTTTTAACTGCAACATATAACCCTAAAACTATCTTTTACAACATCACGATAATTTTTTGTTTAAATAGGGGTTTTTAAACCCCACATTTAAAGACTAAATGGCTAAAACTATTCCTCATCTACAGGAGCTTGAATAAAGTCTGTTTTTTCAAGAATTTGATTTTTACCAATTGGAGGAGTCTCTCTTGATATCAAAATCTCAATACGACGGTTCTTTGCTCTACCTTCTTCAGTTTCATTTGTATCAACAGGAGAATATTGAGACAACCCACGAGCTTGCATTCGACTTGGTTCCACACCACCTTCTTTAGCTAAAAAGTTAACAATAGAAGAGGCCATTGCAGCAGATAACGCCCAGTTGTTAGAGTATGCACCGTTAGGGTTTGGTGGTTGATTATCTGTGTTACCAGAGATAAAAATCATATTTGGAACTTCAGCTAGCAATGTTGCTATCTGTTGCACTTTTGGCTTTATAGATTTACGGATATTTAAAGAATCATCAAAAAGCTGTTCTAGGGTCATGCGAACCATAAAGCCATTTTCTAGTTCAATAACTTCTGCTTCACCATTGTCTGTTTCATTTTGCAGAATAACTTCAAGCTTTTCCTTTAAATGAACCAAAACAATCTGTTGTTGAAAATCAGTTGCCATCATGGTTTCACCAGTAGGCATAGGATTAACCTGCTGTAAAGTCTGAACACCGAATGCATCTTGCAATGATCCTGAGGCATCTTCAAACTTAACGATATCCAACTGAGCAAAAGAGAGCAATAACACAAAGAAGGTGAGCAGCAGAGCCATCATGTCACCAAAGGTAACCATCCAACCCGGCGCACCTTTCTTACATGGAGGACATTTTTTTCCCATTTACTCTATCTACCCTCTCTTATGATAAGAGACAAGAATATCATTGTTAAAAATCAACCAGATCACTCTGAGTCTCTTAGAGCTGGTGGCAGAGCAGCTTTCAATGCTTCTTGTAGCATCCTTGGGTTTACACCCTTCTGGATACCGATCATGCCATCAATAATAATTTGACGCTCTATCTGTTCTTCTTGACTATAACCGTTAAGCTTAACCGCCATTGGGATTGCAACCACGTTAGCAACAATAGAGCCATAAAGAGTTGTCAACAAAGCAACAGCCATAGCAGGTCCGATGGATGATGGATCTTCCATGGCTGCCAACATTTGCACCAAACCAACTAGGGTTCCAATCATTCCAAACGCTGGAGCCGTCTCACCAACACCATCCCAAATATCTGCTCCCCTTTTGTGACGAGTTGCTAAATATTCAAGATCTTTGGTAAGAACACTTTCTAAAAATTCAGGGTCAGCTCCATCTACACAGTGATTGATTGCTCCCTGAAGAAAAGTATTTTCAGATTTAACCTTTTCAAGAGCTAAGATACCGTCTTTTCTAGCAATATTAGCCATATCAACTAGAGTATTGATAGTTGACTCTGGGTCACTTTTAGTAACATTAATGGCCTTCATCAAAACGCCTATAGAGGCGAACACTTCGTCCATTCTATGTTTGATGAACATAGCAGCAATGGTTCCTCCGATAACGATCAGAAGACTCGGCACGTTGACAAACATCGCTAAAGTGCCACCCATCAACATGGCCATAAAAATCAGTCCGAATCCAAGGACCACTCCGATAACTGTTGCTATATCCATGCTTCAATATTCCTATTTTTTGTTAGCTCAACTCTCATTAAGCCAGAGATTTTCCCCACCAACAAATCCCGCTGGAGAGCATATTACTGAGTTTGACTTGTTGTGCAAGCGAAATTCAGGCCAACTTTTCACTAAGCCAATTTATTCTTGATTAACAAAAGCTATTATAGATTAAAGATCTGTTTAATAAAGGAACTTTTTCAATATTTATATCTTAAAAAAAAAATTTACTACCCAGCAATGTTTAACAAACTGTAATGATAGTACAATATTCTGTCATTTCAATACTTTAATAAATCAAAAAATTGACAAAATATCCTTATATATTATTTGACTTATTCAAAAAGTTTTTTGATTTTTGCAGTATTTGGATCTGGAACCACCCCTTTTTCGGTTACAATAGCAGTAACAAGCTCAGCTGGGGTTATGTCAAATGCTGGGTTTCTAACCCCTACTCCCATGGGAGCAGATCTTTTACCCAAACAGTGTGTAACCTCATCTGCTGGTCTTTCTTCGATGGGAATACCAGAACCATCAGGAGTCTGCAAATCTATTGTTGAAAGCGGTCCAGCTACTATAAATGGTATGTTATGACGTTTAGCTAAAACAGCCACGGTATATGTACCAATTTTATTTGCCACATCACCATTAGCAGCCATTCTATCTGTTCCCACTACCACTACATCAATTAACCCCTTACTCATAATGTGACCAACCATGTTGTCAGTTAACAGGGTTGTATCAATTCCATCCTTTAGCAACTCCCAAGATGTCAACCTTGCTCCTTGTAGGTACGGTCTGGTTTCATTGGCATATACTTTTATATCACCTATGAGGTCTCGTGCTGCACGTATTACACCAAGGGCAGTCCCATAACCAGCGGTAGCTAAAGCACCAGCGTTGCAATGTGTCATAATAGATAAAGGTCGGTCTGTGGGTCTTGGTAATATCTCAGCACCAAGGCGACCCATGGTTTTACATGACTCAATATCTTCTAGACGAATATTCTCAGCCTCTTGCAATAATCTTTTTGGTACATCTTCTTTAGGGGTGGACTCTAACAAAGGCTGCATTCTGTCTAATGCCCAGGCTAGGTTAACAGCAGTTGGCCGACTTTGACGCAGAGTTTGCATCCCCTCTGCCATTGCTTCAGACCAAAAGTTAGGCATTCCAAGGGCTGCTATACGTTTTGCTTCCACTGCAACTCCAAATGCCGTAGCACACCCAATAGCAGGTGCTCCACGTACAACCATATCCCGAATTGCATCAGCAACTTCACTAGCCGAATCAAACTCTAAGTATACCTCTTCATCAGGTAATAGACGCTGATCCATCATACAAACCCGACCATTTTTCCAAACAGCTACATCGAAAATACTCATATAATTTTTCCCCAATTTTTTTAAAGAACAAACAGCATATCTTACCTGTGTTGTCCTCCAACTATATTATTTTGTAAATACCAAAGTGACCCACTCACCTATTGGCAGTGTATCAACTTTAACTAAACCGCATTTTTCATAGGCATTTATTACTTCATCTGCCTGCTCAACTAAAATACCTGATAATACAAGGCTACCACCAGGAGCCAAAACCCCAACCAGTGAATCTCTAATATCAACCAACACTACAGCCAAAATATTTGCTACAACAGCAACAAAAGGCCCAGGGGGTGGTGTTGAAGATTGCAATAAGTTGATATTATTTTCGACTTTGTTGATTTTACAATTTTTAAAGGCTGTTTCAACAGCAATAGGATCGTTATCTACAGCGGTTACTGTGTCTGCACCAAGAAGAACAGCACCAATAGCTAAAATTCCTGAACCTGTCCCCATGTCTAGCACAGAACCAAGAGCCCCATTATCAGAGATTCTCTCCAGGGCTTCAAGACAACCTCTGGTGGTTTCGTGAGACCCACTGCCAAAAGCCATTTCTGGGTCCATTCTAATAATTTTACGGGAAAGGTCGGGGTTATCCTCTATCCAACTGGGCAAAATCAACAATCGCTCACCGGTAGGAATTGCTTTTGCATGTTCCTTCCAAGAATTTGCCCAATCTTTTTCTTCAACCTTGTGCCACAGGATAGATATTGCAGAAT
>JADGBW010000188.1 GCA_015231305.1 Magnetococcales bacterium
AGACAAAAAAAAACTATTTACTCAAACAGCAATGGCATGGTCTTTAATGCTGGTAGTTTATTCGGGTTTGGATGTATATACACTGCCTGTTATTGTTTTATCTCTATTTGTCATGGTCTCATCTACAGTTTTAAACTATCAACCTGACAAACCCGTAATAGCAGCTTGGAGCATTGATTTTACAGGTCTAATTTATTGCACCATACCATTGATATTGCTTGTAAAAATTAAAACTAGTTTAGGTGGAGAGTTTTTAGTTTTTCTACTTCTAATTATATGGGCTACTGATTCTGGTGCTTATTTTTCTGGTAAATTTTTCGGCAAAAAAAAATTGGCTCCAAAGCTAAGCCCCGGCAAAACATGGGTCGGCTTTTATGGTGGTTGCCTTGGTGGAATTTTAGTAAGTTTAGCTGGCAACGCCCTATTCTCCTTTGCTTTCCCCATTTGGCAAGCTATCCTAATGGGACTACTGTTATCACTATCGGGTCAGTTAGGAGATTTAGCGGAATCATTGCTAAAAAGAGAGTCAGGTATAAAAGATTCTGGGAACCTAATCCCCGGTCATGGTGGTCTACTTGATAGGTTAGATAGTGTACTGTTTGCAGCACCAGTCTTTTATATGTTACTGGTTTGGATTGATGCATTCTCATCAATAGGGAGAACCTCCTTTGCCGGTTAAGAACATAGCTTTACTTGGTTCCACAGGCTCAATTGGTGTCAACACCTTAGATGTTGTAGCAGCAAACCCAAAGCAGTTTGCAGTTGTTGCACTTTCTGCTGGTCGAAATGTCACATTATTAATAGAACAGGCTAAAAAATTTCAACCAGAGGCAGTTGCAATTTGGGATAAAACTCAATACACAACTTTAAAGTCTGCCTTAACTGGTCTTAAAATTGAAATATTTTGTGGTGATGAAGGCGTTAAACAGATCGCTAGCTGGTCAACAGCTAAGCAAACTGTATCTGCTATTGTAGGTGCAGCAGGCCTTAAACCAACTATAGCAGCTATAAGAGCAGGAAAAGAGATTGCCTTAGCAAATAAAGAGTGCTTGGTAATGGCTGGGGAACTCTTCATGGATGAGGTAGCAAAAGCTGGTGTTACTCTCATTCCGGTAGACTCCGAACACAGTGCAATATTTCAAGCTCTTTTTAACGGCCAAACTAAAACTATACAACCAACCCTATCACCAGATTATTTAAAAGAGGTTAGCCATATAACCCTAACAGCATCTGGTGGCCCTTTTGTAGGATGGACAAGAGACCGTTTGCAACATGTCTCCCAAGCCCAAGCTCTAGCTCATCCAAACTGGAGCATGGGACGAAAAATATCCATAGACTCAGCTACAATGATGAACAAAGGGCTTGAGGTTATTGAAGCATTTTATCTTTTTGGTGTACCAGCAGATCAAATACAGGTTGTTATACACCCAGAGAGTATAATCCACTCTATGGTATCATTTTATGATGGTTCAGTTGTGGCGCAACTTGGCGTACCTGATATGCGGACACCAATTGCAGTTGCATTGTCATGGCCAAATAGGGTAGCAACATCAGTTGCCACCCTTGACCTAGTTAAAATTGGTAAATTAAATTTTCTTCCGGCTCCTAAAGAGGAAGATTTTCCTTGTTTACATTTAGCATTCAAAGCGTTGCAAACAGGAAAAAGTGCTCCAGCAACACTAAACGCTGCAAATGAGGTTGCTGTAGCAGCTTTTTTAGATAATAAAATATCATTTTTGGATATTCCACGTATAAATGAGTGGACCATGGAAAAAACAAATCAGTTAAAACCAAGCTCTATAGCTGATATATTGAACATAGACCGTGAAGCAAGAGCTATTGCATCAGCTTGGGTTTCACAACATACAAAAAAGAGTAATCTATCATGATGACCACGTTTTGGGCACTTGTTGTCCTCGGTGTATTAATATTTGTCCACGAATTAGGCCATTTTTTGGTAGCACGGTATTTTGGTGTTAGAGTTTTGGTCTTCTCCCTAGGTTTTGGCCCACGAATTGGTGGTTGGAGCGACAAAACAGGAACAGAGTATCAACTATCTGTTATTCCACTTGGCGGTTACGTAAAAATGCTTGGCGAGGCCAATGATGATGATACTCCTATAGCAAAAGAGGATCTCAAATACTCTTTTGCTACTCAAAATGTATGGCAAAGATTTGCCATTGTTTTCGCTGGCCCAGCATTTAACTTTATGTTTGCATTAGTAGCATTAACCATAGCCTTTATGGTTGGTGTTGGTGAAACACTACCTACTGTTGGCACAGTAACCCCTGAAATGCCAGCAGGGCAAGCTGGCATGAAAGCTGGAGACAAAATAACATATATTGGCGACGAGCAAATTGATAGTTGGGATAAATTAAGCAAGACTATAAAAGCATCAGATGGCTCGCCAATGATGTTTACCATAGAACGCGATGGCGGTGCTATTCAGTTGACAATTACTCCACGTATAAAAGAAGTTCCAAATATTTTTGGTGAAATGGTTAAATTTCCATTAATAGGTATTGCTCCAAGTAATGAGAGAAGAATGGTAAACCACTCTCCTATTCAAGCTATACAAATGGGGGCTGTGCAAACCTGGAGAATGATTGAACTAACTGGTACAAGTATATGGAAGCTTATAACAAGGGTGGTATCACCAGATCAAATTGGGGGGCCATTGATGATTGCAGAGATGGCAGGAAAAACAGCAGCCCAAGGTACAAGCAATTTACTGTTTTTTATGGCATTAATATCAATTAATTTAGGTATCCTTAACTTGCTTCCAATTCCAATTTTAGATGGTGGTCACCTCTTCTTTTTCTTGATAGAAGCTATTAAAGGAAGCCCGGTATCTGAAACAATACAAATTATTGCTAGCAAGGTAGGTATGGCACTTTTGTTACTCTTAATGGTTTGGGCTTTAAAAAATGATCTTATGCGAATTTTCTCTTAGCATAGATATTCTACGTTACGTTTCTTGCCCTTTAACGTTAACAAAGTTATTATATCTAGGATAAGGCGATTTTGTTACATCTATATTTCGTCAAAGCTTAACCAGGATGTCTCAAAAACAGTAATTAGTGAGATATCTAAGTTAGATAAAAAAGACAAAACAGGTTTATATACGTGAAATTTTCTCATCTCATTACTCGTTATTTTTCAGTTCTTATAGTCGCTGCAAGCATGCTTATTATTCCCGCTGCTGGTCACTGTGCAGATATAATATCTTCAATACGTGTAGAGGGAGCTCAACGTATTGATACTGATACCGTATTAAGTTATATCGAACTATCAGAAGGAGATGAATTCAGTATCCGATCTATTAGGTCAAGTGTAAAAGCACTTTACGAAACTGGTTATTTTAAAGACATTTCATTTAATCGTGAAGAAGATGTGCTTGTTGTGGTGGTTCAAGAAAACCCAATAGTTAACAAAATCACTTTTAAAGGTAACAAAAACATAGATGACAGTGATTTGGAAAATATTATCAAGTCAATTCCAAACACAGTTTATACTCGCTCAAGGACAAAACAAGACCTTTCTCTTATGCAACAAGCATATAGGTCTAAGGGTATGTTTCTTGCCAAAATTGATATTGAGGTAAAAGAGACAAAAAACAATCAGGTTGACCTTGTTTTTAAAATCAAAGAAGGTGAAAAATCTACTGTTCGTGAAATAAGAATTGTTGGTAACGAAAATTTATCGGACAAAGAACTTATTGATGGTCTTATGATTCAGGAAACTGACTGGCTATCATGGTACACAGATGACAACACATACGAACAAGAAAAACTTCTTTTTGATCAATCACAAATAAAAAACAAATATCTAGATGCTGGTTATATAAATATTTCTGTAGACTCTTCAATAGCTGAATTAACACCAGACCGCAGTGCTTTTATTATTACTCACACTGTTAGAGAAGGAAAAAGATATCGCATAGGAGATATCAAATTAACAGGTGATTTTGATGAACTACCATTAGAAGAGTTAAATAAAGAGTTCACAATTGCCAAAGGTGACTGGTACTCAAGACAGAAATTAAAAGTATCTATCAATAAACTAAATGACAGAATAGGTGATTTCGGCTACGCATTTCTTAAAATTAATGTTGCAACAGCTGCTGATGACAGCACACAAACCGTTAATTTGAAATTTTCAATTAATAAAGGTCGCAGGGTATACGTTAACCGTATCAAAATTTCTGGTAATACAAGAACTCGTGATGAGGTAATTCGCCGTAAGGTTTCAATGGTTGAAGGTGATATTTTTTCTGCTTCAAACCTACGAAAAACTAGAGCAAGAATTAATGCACTTAACTATTTTAAAAATTTAAAAGTAACTAATCCATTATCTTCAGACCCGGATAAAGTTGATATTAATATTGAGGTTGAAGAAAAACCAACAGGAGCATTTACAGTTGGTGCTGGATACTCCAGCTCAGAAGGTATTTTAGCTACAGCTAGTGTATCTCAAAACAACTTTCTAGGTCGTGGCCAAAAACTAGCTTTCTCATTTTCCATCTCTTCGGACACTCAGAACTATAACGTCTCATTTACTGAGCCTTATTTCTTAGGTAAAAACTTATCTGCTGGTTTTGACCTATTTAAACGAACGACTGAGCCTACTTCTTCTAGTAGTTACGAGACTGATTCAATTGGTGTTGGAGCACGACTAGGTTTTCCAATTTCCCATAATTTATACAATACAGTCAGTTATAGAATTTCTAAGGTTGATGTAAATAATACTGGCACATCATTTTCTAGGCTTATCCAGGCCCAAGCAGACAGCAGCCCGTATTTGCAATCTATGATAAGCAATGCGTTGTCTTGGAATAACGTTGACAATAACTTGACTCCAACCAACGGTCGTATTCACAAACTATTTACTGACTTATCAGGACTTGGTGGTGACGTTAAATTTGCCCGTGTAGTAACTGAACATCAACTATATTGGCCCCTAACTGAAAATAGTAAATGGGTGGGACATTTAACAGGCAGAGTTGGCTACACCCAAGGAATACTTGATGAAGAACTACCTATATATGAGCGTTTTCAATTAGGTGGATCAGGCTCTATCCGCGGTTTTAAACGAGGAGGTCTTGGCCCAAGAACTAACCTAGACGAAGCTTATGGCGGTACAATGTACGAGCTTGCTAACGCGGAAATTATTTTCCCATTATATGGTTTATCAGACAGTGGAGTTAGTGGTTTTATCTTTACAGACGCAGCAAACCTTCATGACTCCGATTTGCCAAGTGATGTAACAGATGATGAATCCATAAGGGCTTCCATAGGAGCTGGTATTAGTTGGAACTCACCTTTTGGACCTTTAAAAATGATTTGGGCAACTCCATTAATTGAAGGTAAAAATGATGATACACGGATATTTGACTTTTCAATGGGAGCAGCATTTTAAGACAGGTACATTATTTAATTTTTTACAAATCCTTAGTACAAAGTTTTTTTCTTAACTAAGGGGAGATGGTGGTTTATGACAAAGGTAAAACAGTTTTTAACAATTTTTTGTGTACTCACTACTGTTTTAACAGTAAACAGTGCACAAGCTGCTAAAGCTAATTTTGCATATGTTGACGTACCAAGAGTTATGGCCTCTTCGGATGCCTCAAAACTAGCAACTGCATTGTTAAAAAAGACACTGGCTATCAAACAGAAAGAGGTTACTGTTATGAAAGCCGATATCAACAAAATGAAAAAAAATCTGGAGCAACGTAAAAATTTAATGACTCTTGAAGCTCGTGCTGAGTTAGCAAGTAAAATTCGTCGTAAATTTAGAGAGTTCCAACGCCTAATTGAAGACAACCAAGCAACTGTTGATCGTGAAAATCGTAGGTGGACAAAAAAATTAACAGAGGCTCTTCGGGATGTTATCGAAGAGGTTGGTAGGGAAAAAAAGTACACAGCTATTTTTAGCAGAGGCCAGACTATTTTTGTAGCCCCTGATATTGAAATTACTGATAAAATACTCATCCGATTAAATAACAAAACAAAGAACTGGTTTAAATAATGGATTTACTAAAAACCCCGGAAGCTATTCTAAAATACCTTCCCCACCGCTACCCATTCTTGCTGATCGATAGAATCATCGATGTTGTGGAGGGAAAATCTTTAATGGCTATAAAAAATGTCACTTTTAACGAACCACATTTTACAGGACACTTTCCAGAAAATCCTGTAATGCCAGGGGTACTGATTCTAGA
>JADGBW010000189.1 GCA_015231305.1 Magnetococcales bacterium
GGTTTTAAAGATTTTTATGGATCTATACACAATTAGAGTTGCATGTCATTCCCGCCTACGCGGGAACGACGCCAAGTTGGTTTTAGAGTGTCTGTTTATGGATTGAAATCACTATAGTGGAAAATCTATTGCTCTTATTGGAGTTTCTTTACGAAAAACTCAACTACCTTCAGCAGTAACTCTAAATAGTTGGGATAAGTCCATCTGGCCTCTTAATACTTTTAATACACCATCTTGAACAAGAGTGCGCATGCCTTCAGACATTGCTAAGTTACGCATATCTTCTGCAGATGCGTGGTTTACTATCAGTTTTTTTAGGCTGTTTGAGGCCACTAATAGTTCATGAATGCCTGTTCTTCCTTTATATCCGGTCTTGCCGCATTTTCCGCAGCCAGCAGCTTCATAAAGAATTGCCTCATGTCTATCTATTTCAAGCTCTGCAAAATATTCTTCACCGTATAGCCTTATTAAACGTTGCCACTCTTCATCGTTTGGTCTGTAGAGAACCTTGCAATTTTCGCATAATGTTCTCACCAAACGCTGTGCTAAAATGCCCAATAAAGCGTCTGCAAAGTTAAGTGGATCCATGCCTAAATCAAGAAGTCTTACAATGGTTTCTGAGGCTGAGTTGGTGTGTAATGTAGAGAATACCAAATGGCCAGTAAGAGATGCCTCAATACCACTATGGGCTGTCTCTTTATCTCGCATTTCACCAATTAATATTACATCAGGATCAGCACGAAGAAATGATCTTAGGGCGGTGGGAAAATCAAAACCTATTTTATGATCAATTTGAACCTGTTGCAGACCTTTTTGGGTTATTTCAACAGGGTCTTCTGCGGTCCAAATCTTTCTCTCAGGGGTGTTTATTCGCCCGATAACAGCATGTAGGGTTGTGGTTTTACCAGAACCCGTAGGCCCAACGACTAAGAGGATTCCTTGGGGGTTTGTAACTAATTTCTCCAGGTTTTTATAATTTTTTTCAGATAAGTTCAGTTTATCATAAGTCAATCCACCACCAGATGCCAAAACCCTTAATACCGCACTTTCACCGTAAACTGTTGGTATGGTTGCAACACGCAACTCTAAAGGTAGTCCCTTTACTCGTACCACAATTTTACCATCTTGGGGTTTACGACGTTCGGCAATATCCATACGTGCCATAATTTTAATGCGAGAGAGAACCGCTTTAATATGGGTTGATGGAATTTCTAAAGCTTGGCGACATATACCATCAATTCTTAAACGCACCCCAGAAGGTGTAGTGCCCCGGCTTGGTTCTATGTGAACATCAGAAGCACCAGCCCTTTGTGCATCAATAATCAGCCTGTTAACTAGCTGAATAATGGTACTCTCGTTTTCATTTATCTCTCCTGCCTCTTCGCCTTCATCAAGACGGTCAGCATCTTCAACGTCTTCATCTTCTAATTTTCCTGCCAAACCATGTAGATAAGACGATACCGAACCACCGCCTAAATATTGCAAAATATCTTCTGCAAAGCCCACTCTAAAAATATACTTTTTAGCTGGTAAGGCTCTCTGTATCTCCATCTGCCTACTGGCATCGGTTGGATCATCAATTAAAATAAGCAGCTCATCATCTAACCGCCCAGCCAAGGGAACCCATAGCTGTCGCCTTAGATAAGACATATTAAGCTTTTTTAAAAGTGTTTTAGGTGGGGTAACATTAGGGTCAAAGCGCATAAAAGGAACTTGATAATAGCTCTCTAATGATGCTGCTACTACTTCTGGGGGTATTTTTTTTTCGGATACTAAAAGGTAGGTCATAGAGACCCCCTCTTTTTTTACCCGCTTTTTAAAGCTGTCTATCTGCTCCCAGGTGATCATGTTTTTTGTGACTAAATATTCGTATGGGTCGTTTGTACCTTCAAACTCTTCATGAAACTTTGCCCCAAGAATATTAGCAAGATGTGCTGCATATTTAAGATCTGCTTCGCTAAATGAATCACCACCAACTTTGTTAATTACCTGAACAACTCCTAATAATGGTGCTTTGTAGCGTATTGGCACTATCATCATAGATTTACTGCGAAAACCAGAACGACGATCATAACTGCCATCAAAACGCAGTGTTTTGTGTATATGCTCTAGCTCTTTGTTATCGTGGGCATCTTTAATTAATAGCTCTTTACCACTTACCGCAACATAACCAGCAAGAGAGTTAGCATTAACCCCTAGACGAATTTCAAATAGCTCTTGTCCAGTTTTAAATTTAGAGACAATTTCTTGACCATTTCTGGCATTTTGATAAACAGTTAAACGTTGGGCTTGTAGAAATTGTAGCATCAGATCTTCAATTTCAGGAAGAACATCAGCAAAGGTGATAGATTTGTTTATTTGAGATTTAATTTTAGCATACAGCTCTTTTTTCTGCCCTGATAGCTCTGGCAAAGGAGTTTGAGTATCTTCTTTTTTGGTAGAGCTTTTGGTCATTGGGTGCTATTTCCCGCCTTCTCTATTATTACAAACGCTTGGGCAAAGCCGCCTTCATCACTTAGGCTTAAGTGAATTTTGTATGGCTGCATGTTCTCCAAGCGTTTCGCTGCTTCTCCACTTAATAATATAGATGGAGATCCAAAGCTATTATTGCTAACCGTTACATCACGAAACCAGATACCCTCACGCATACCAGTACCTAATGCTTTAACAAAAGCCTCTTTTGCTGCAAAACGTTTTGCCAAACAAGAGGCTATTTCACTTCTGTTGTTGCAATAATCGTGCTCAATTTTAGAGAAGATCTTATCTAAAAACCGTTGACCAAAACGGTCTATAGATTTTTGCAAACGATCAATTTTGACTAAATCTGTGCCTATACCAATTATCATGTTGTAATTTTTTGTGCTTCACGCATAAGACGTTTCATTTCACCTACAGCTAAGGGCAAGCCATCAAACAGAGCGCGAGAAATTATTGCATGGCCAATATTGAGCTCATTAATACCAGCAATAGCAGCAATGTCTTGCACATTATGATAGTGCAAACCATGCCCAGCATTAACTATAAGCCCCATATCTTGAGCATGCTTAGCTGCTTGAATTATTTGCAATAACTCTTTTTCTTGTTCTATATCATCAGCTGCATCGGCATATTTTCCTGTGTGAAGTTCTACAACAGGAGCCTTAATACTACTTGCTGCTTCAATCTGCTTTATATCAGGGTCAATAAAAAGAGATACTCGTATACCAGCTTGGGTTAGACGTTTTGTAGCTGTTGCAATTCTCTCTAAGTTACCAGCTACATCTAACCCTCCCTCTGTGGTTAGCTCTTCACGTTTTTCAGGAACCAGGCAACAATCAGTAGGAGCAAAAGCAATTGCAATATCAACCATGATATCTGTTGCTGCCATCTCTAGGTTGATTTTAGTCTGAACTGTTTTTAATAATATTTCTACGTCACGGTCTTGAATATGACGACGATCTTCACGTAGATGAACTGTTATGCTATCAGCACCAGAGTTTTCACAAAGCAAGGCTGCGGTCACAGGGTCAGGATATTTACTACCTCTTGCTTGACGGACAGTTGCTACGTGATCAACATTTACCCCTAGTTTGATCATAATGGTTATTATCCTCTTTATGGAGTTACTAATGTTTCAGTTTTTTTTGCTGCTGGTGTATTTATAATATCACGAATAATACCAGGGGTAAGAGTGGAGAGAGGACGGATTTCAACATTTGGTTTACTAAGTTTACCGTTAACTAAAAATTGTGACTCCAACACTGCGCCCCTACTCCCGGTTAAAATTGTACCTAACACCGGAATTTTGCTTACTAATTCATCTAAATTCTGTAAAGGTCTAATACCAACAAGAAGGTTAATACGGTCTTCAGGTAGGTCCACCATTCCCGACAAAACAACCTTCATAGCAGGGCCATCAAGTTCCATTGCATTGGCTCTTAAAACACTATCTTCAAAAATCAATTCACCTTGAAAGTTATTATAGGCAAACCCTTGGGTATCTAAGTCTGGACGGTCGCCAACAACTAACTGTGGAAGATCTTTTAATGAAAATAGCCCAAGAATAGTAGATATAAACTCAAGCTTGGCAAAAGAACCATCGTGTAGCTTGATTTGCCCAACTCCTGTTAAATAATCCTTGAACTCACCACCAGGAGGAATATAGCCATCTAAGGTGATATCAAGTGTTCCTGAACCACCATACATAAAACCATCGTTAACATTTAGGCTTTCAAGGAGGTTGCCTACATCGTCACTCTCCATGTTAAACCAACCTGTATAAAAACCAGATCCAAACTGATAAGGCCATAAAACCTCACCGTTCATAACAGCCTCGCCATTACCCCAGAGGCCTTGCAAAGTGTGTAGTTTGAAAAACCGCTTTTCTATATCAATATCTGCAACAATAAAAGTAGCTTCCGACTGCTCTGACAGCAACAACCGCTGAGATTTTAATTTTATATTTACCCTAGGCCACTCACGATCAACTACTGGCTTTATCTGTTCAATTTCTTGACCTATTGTGGTCTCCCAAAAAGTAGATAAATCAAGGAGGTCAAGATCAGCTCTAACCTGCCAATCACCCAAACCAGATGCTACAGGGTTGGTTTGTGCTATACCCAAGCGTCCTTGGGTTTCGCCTAAGTGAAATTTACCCAAATGTAGTTCACCTTGATTACTAGATACATCCCACCGACCTTCACCATCAAAACCTAAATTACCTAAACTTGCCCCTATTTTAGAGATAACAAGTTGACCATCTATATCTAATTCTCCGGTAAAGTGAATATCCCCTTTTTCTCCTTGAGGTTTTTGCCACCCCATAGTACCGCTTATGTTTAAAGAATCTGTAATTAATTTTGCATTAACATTGAATTTTTTAGCTTTAGCTGGGCGTTTTATATCAAGCCAGAAAGGGGCAGTACCAAAAAATTCGCCGTATGCACCAAGAAGTGGAGAGAACCACTTACCAAGCCTTGTATCGTTTATCGCGCTGTTAAGACGTGCATCGAATTTAACTGTGTTTGGGTTTGAGTAGTCCAGTAAATTTATCTGACCATGTACAGGAAAATTATCAAATGTTGACTCTAATACAGAGATACCAATTTTCTTAGGTTCTATTGTTAACCATCCTTTAATTTTTGAGAATGGTTCATCTAAAAATGGTAGGGTTATGTCGGCATTGCTTAAACCCATGCGCCCAGAAAAAGTAGTGTCACTTAATTTAAAAAGAGGTATAGAAACTTTCATATTAAGATCACTATGACCAGATAGACGGCTGCCAGCCATACCAATTGCTCTATCCCATTGCAAAGTTTGGCTAGCCATAATCTCTTTCCAAAGTGATGTTAAGTCAGCTTTTTTTGCTGAAAATGCTACTTCAACAGTTGGTTTGCTGGTCATGTCAGCAATAGAAGCCTCACCTTGTACTTTTTTACTACTGCCAAAGTTTGCCTTTTTTATTTTACCAAAAAAAGATTTTCTATCAAAAAGTACCGTTCCTGTTACATTACGAAGAGGTAAAATGCCGGGAAAAAACCTTAAAGATAGCTCAGTTGCTTCTGCTTCTATACGAAACTGGGTCTCTTCTTCTAATTTTGCTTTAAGTTCAGGGTTGGCATCTTTGGGAATTGCAAATGGCACTTTACCAAGCGGTCCTTTAATTTTAACATTAGCCTGATTAATTATACCGTTTTTCAATGAGTTATCCAGCCAACTTACAACACTTTTGTCCATTATGCCGTAAGGATAATAATATTTGGCTTTATTAACAGGAACACCACCAGCATCGGCTTCTAAATCCATAGCTGGGTTTTTTCCACCCAAGCCAGTTAACAGAAGTCGCCCATATGCTTTGCCATGCAGATTGTCTAGGTCAAACTGTTCAACTTCAAGTCGTGTAACGCCCTTTGTTACTTTTGCTGAACCATCAGCTATTATTCCAGTTATTGGCAAAGGCCATCGGAACATTTTAGGCCATTTTATAACACCCCACCCAGCATGAAGTCGCCAATAAGATGTAAACTCTTGTAGTCTGTTATCCCAATCTAGAGATGCAGTTAAATCAATTGGGCTAGAAAAACCATTAATAACTTGAATATTAGTAAGGTAGGATCGAAAAGTGCTTGAATGTAACTCCTTTATAGATACCTCTCCTAGCCAATCTCCAGTGCTGTCTCTTTGGCCTGCTAACAACAAACTGGTGGT
>JADGBW010000067.1 GCA_015231305.1 Magnetococcales bacterium
ATTGCGTTACTGGATACCAAAAGGCTATGGTGAACAGGCTCCCATAGATATAAACCAACTGCGACAGCTTTTTGGTAACGATGATGGTATGATTAGAGAGCTGTTACAACATTTTATCCCTTCCTCTGAAGAGCTATTAGGCAGATTATGGGAAGCAAGTCAAAACCACCAAGCAGAAGAGTTGACCCAAGCAGCAATTGAGTTGAGAGAAGCCTGCACCAACTTAGGGGCTGCAAACATGGCACAGTTAGCACGAAAAGCTGAAAAAGCAGTTGAATTAAATGATTGGAAAATGGCACAAGAGACTATGGATTCTCTAAATAGTGCATTTGATAAAGTTGAAAATTTTATTGCAGAGTTTTGAGGATTTAATTGGCATGACAGACGAAGTAGCAAAGCAGGAGTTATTCAACAAATATATTAAACTAGCCGAGGAAATTCTCGACCATGCAGAATTTTTGTTAGATAGTAACCTTACCCGCCAACAAAGAGACCACCTAAGTCGTATTCGTTTGGCAGCACAGGGGTTGACTACTAATTTACAACATGAGACAGACAAAAAAGCCGTTGTACATAAAGATAACAATGAAAAAGAGACCGAAGATGGAACTATTCCAAGTCTCAATGTTCTACTAGCAGAAGACAACCCTTTTACTCAAAAATTAATGAGTCGGCTTTTGGCTCAGAACAATCACACAGTAGATGTAACAGCTAACGGTCAAGATACCATTAAGAAATTTAAAAATGGAAAATATGATTTAATCCTAATGGACATACGCATGCCAATTCTTGATGGTATTGAAACAGCAAAAGCCATAAGAAAACACCAGAAGACCTTAAATGAGAAGATAACACCTATTATTGCTGTTACAGCACTAGTAGAAGAAGAAGATAAACAACGAATTTTTGCAGCAGGTATAGATGGTTACCATGGCAAGCCGGTTCGCAGTAAAATTTTGAATCAAGAGATAATCCGAGTTTTAGGAATTACTCACAATGGAAAAGAGATGACAAAAGCGAAGAAAGAGACTACCGAACAGCTAGTAAAGCTAGATATAACTAGCTTGCTTAAAACTGTTGATAACGATTGGAGCCTTATAAAAGAGATAACCGATCTGTTTTTTTCCGATGCCCCAAAACAGATGGAGCGCATTCAAACAGCTATTACAAATGACGACACAACAGAGCTACTAGAGGCAGCCCATAGCCTTAAAGGAGCAGCAGGAGCATTTGGCGATAGTATAGTGTATGATTTAGCCTACGAGCTAGAACAGCTTGGCAGATCTAACACAACTGATTCAGCGCAAGAGAGCCATAATTTGCTCAACGAAGCCTTGGCCTCTATGGAGGATAACCTCCAAACTATTTTAGCGCAAAAAGGAGACTACGTATCGTGAAATTGATCCAACCTTTTCCAGGATGGCGACCAAAACCAGAACTAGTGGAACAAATTTCAGCTCCACCATATGATGTCCTTAACAGACAAGAAGCCAAAGAGTTAGCAAAAGACAACCCCAACTCTTTTTTGCATGTTTCCAAAGCTGAAATAGACCTACCTGACGATGTCTCCCCATATGATGAACAAGTCTATGAGGCAGCAAAAAAGCAGTATAAAAGTCTGCAAAAAAGAGGGCTTTTAAAACAAGACCCTGCCCCTTATCTATATTTTTATCGCCTGATTATGGATGGTAGAGAACAGCTAGGTTTGGTAGCTGCTGCCTCTGTACCAGCATACAACGAAAACCGCATTAAAAAACATGAATTTACCCGACCTGCCAAAGAAGACGACAGAACCAAAATATCAGAAGCATTAGGTGCTCACAGTGGCCCGGTATTTTTAACCTATCGTCACTCAAAAACTGTAGACAAAATAGCTGCAAACTGTGTTGCCACCCAGACCCCGGTATACGACTTTACTGCAAATGATGGTATTAGACACACCATATGGGTTGTTTCAGACAAGACAACAATCGACAACCTAGTAGATGCTTTTGAGGCACTTCCTGGTCTGTATATAGCAGACGGTCACCATAGATCTGCGGCTGCATCACGTGTAGCTGCTATGAGAGAAAAACAGGGAAAAACCCAAAGCAAAGATGCTGAAAGCTCTTCCAACCGTTTTTTAAGTGTAATTTTTCCTGACAACCAGATGCGCATACTAGATTATAACCGGGTAGTGACTGACTTAAACGGCCTAAGTGAAGAAGAATTTTTAGCAGAGATAGCAAAACAGTTCACCATAACCCAATCCCCTACCCCATTTAAACCTAGCCAGCCTAATAGCTTTGGTATGTACTTAAAGAATAAATGGTATCAACTAAAACTATCAGCAGATAAAATAGATAAAAACGACCCTGTAACCTGCCTAGATGTAAGCCTGCTAAACCAATATCTTCTAGATCCAATCTTAGGAATTAAAGACCCAAGACGCGACCCAAGAATTGATTTTGTAGGTGGTATAAGAGGTCTACAAGGCTTAGAAGCACGGGTAGATTCTAAAGAGATGACAGTTGCCTTCTCCATGTACCCTACAGCCCTATCAGAACTAATGTCAGTAGCCGATGCTAACCAAGTGATGCCCCCCAAGTCCACATGGTTTGAACCAAAACTACGAGACGGGCTGGTTATACAAGAGATATAGAAAATTATAAGATAATCATTAACATTTTAGTGTCTCTAATAACCAATGCTCATAATGGCGGTCACCAATATCGTTATCAAAGCAATCTTCAGGTGTTAATAAAGCAGCAGATTTTGCCTGACGAATATCACCTGGAGATGCTCCAAAACGTTTTTTAAATATCCTAGAAAAATGGGAAGTGCTGGTGAAACCCCAATTTTCGGCAATAGTATATATGGGTAGTACGCTTTTTTCAGGATGTAGCAAATCTTCAGCACATCTGCGTAGTCGTCTTTCTATGATATAACTCTGAATTCCACCATATGGTTTAAATATTAAGTATAGGTTTGTACGTGAAATACCTATCTGTCTACAAATAAAATCAACTGATAAATCATTTTTTCTAAGAAATTGTTCAATAACAGCTTTGCATCGCAACAAAATAGATTTACCAACTATAGCTTGCCCACCTTCGACATGGTCGGTACTTCCATTTAATGCACTAGCTAGTAGAGTCAAGGTTGGACTGACAACACTTGCTGCCTCCTCTGGAGAAAAATTATGTGCAATTTTTTCCAGTGATTTCATGTGTTCAATTGCAAGCTTTACTATGGGTTGATTGGCAGAAAGCACTCGCCCCTCTTGAGAGTCAGGACTGTGCAACAGTGGAGAGAGCATATGCCGGGAAACAATCACAGAAAAATTACTTAAATTACCAACATTATAGGCATCATGCTTGTCTGCCAAGTCTATAACCATTAGGTTACCGGCTGTGCACCAAGACTCTTTATTACCTCTACTAACACACTGCTTGCCATCTAGTTGTACCTGAATCAAATAGTGGTCCAAACCATCTTCTGCAAAACGCAATACACTACGTTGCCACCTTTGTTCAACTGTATCGCAACGGGCAAGCATAACTTCTTGGCTTAACAAAGAGCTTTTAATTGTAGCATTAAACTCATCTGATGAATGCTGGCTGGGCCGTGAAACATCAAACAGAGTAGCAATACTTCTTCGCCATTCAGAAAATCGCATTTCATTTGCAAGATATTCTGTGGAAAAACAAGAAGATTCAATTTGTGATTTTGTTGAGTTATCCATATTGCATTATAGTTGTCAATCACAGCTAAAAATAAACTTCATTAAAAAATGGAGCAAATGTTGACAGTATAAAAATGCTCACAAACTATCAGGTGCTATACTGTTGTTTATTCAACCAAAAAGATTTTGTAACAACAACTCAATTGTTGTATTATTAAAGGGTAAATTGTATTGATGAAGGACATTTTTGTTTGTGGGATATCTAATGAACGAGAAGAAAGAAAGGTTTTCTTGGATACTTCATAGCAAGAGCAATAAACAAAGTGTAGATTTTTCAAACAAAATAATAATAGATGATAAAAACGTAAAAGGTTCTATAGAGATGGTAGAACCTCGTAAAGGGGGGAAGATCTATATTTCAGACCTTCAAACTGGTAGCGAAGAATTTACACTTAATGTTGAAGACCCTGACGGTTCACCTTTAAGCCTGTTTTTTCCCATCCAAGGCAACAGCCTTGCCGATATAGAAGAACTTGGCCAGCAGTTGGAACTCAAAACAGAGCATCACACCTCTTTTATCCCTCCAGCACCCAGAGCCGCTTTTCAGATAGAAAAAGAGACTAGATGGATCACTGTATCCATGGGCTTGAGTGCGCATTTTCTACAAAACCTTTTTGAAGGTGGCGGAGTTGTTCCTCATCATTACCGTCAGTATGTTGAAAGAAATATCCTAGACCCTTTGGCTATTGAAATGGTCCATAAACCAGCCATGATGAATATTGCCAAAGAACTAATAAACTGTCCTTATGAAGGTGTCATGCGGAAACTTTTCATTGAGGCTAAGTTGCTAGAGCTAGTGGTTTTACACATGGATATGCTGCAAGATACAAACGATAGAGAAAACCCATCTGTAAGGCTGAGTATAAGAAATAAAAATGCTGTTATGAGAGTTCGAGACCGCTTGCTGGCTGACTTGCGCGCTCCTCCATCACTAGAAACTCTAGCAATCGAGGTGGGTATGAATTCCAAGCAGTTAAATAAAGCCTTCCGTTCCTTTTTTGGACAAACTGTTTTCGAATATCTACGAGATGTCCGCTTAGAGCATGCCCGTCTATTATTAGAAAAACATGACCTGCCACTAAAAGAGATTGCTTGGCGAATTGGCTATATCCACACCAACAATTTTTCCAACGCCTTCACCACCCGCTTTGGTATTTCACCAGGCCGCTACAGAATGCTTCATTAAACCTAGAAACAGCAGTTGTAAGCGTACACCTAGCGCAACCTATTGATTCACCTAGAATATCCCAAGAAAGTCTTATCACCAACAAAAGACAAGCTAAAGTTACTGATCCGTTGAATCCAAAAGCAGCAAAGCTATTACGAAAGGAAATCAGTAAGGTTACCGACAAACCCGTTAAATATGTCATCTACAGTCACAACCATCACGACCATATTTCCGGTGGCAATATCTTTAAAAAAGAAGGTGCTACATTTGTTGGCCACGAAAACGTTTTAAAAGAACTTGGTGATCATCCAAGCTCGGTTGTTCCCCTGCCTGATGTCACGTTTAATAATCGCTATACATTGAGGCTTGGCGGAAGAACTTTGGAGCTACAATACTTCAGCCCAAACCATGGCAAGAGCCTAGCAGTTATGCGCTTGCTAAAGAAAAAATCCTATTTATCTTAGACATCGTGACACCTCGCCGTATGGCATTTAGAGCAATGCCTGACTTCTGGCCCGATGAATGGATCAGATCGTTGAAAGAGATTGAGCAGATGGATTTTAAATAAGTAATATCAGGTCACGGTCCTAACACCGAGCCTGGTATTGACCTAGCCTCCGTAGTGAAAGAGCAACGACTTTATTTAGAAGACCTTATGGCTGCTGTGAAGAAAGCAATAGACACAGGAACCCATAGTCCCGATGCACTTCAAAAAAAGGTAAAGCTACCGAAGTATGCAAACTGGCGCAGTTATGACAAATGGCTGCCTATGAATATAGAACGTATATGGGCTTATTATCACATGGGCTGGTAGTCACCCAAACAACTGCAATTGACCAACTGCAATATTACCCAACTATAAACACAAAAAAGCCCGCATTTATTTTATGCTGGTTGTTTTTTAGGTTATGAGATCTTTATCTGTTATCAGTGAACAGAATATATTGATCTGGGGACAGATAGCTATCTGAAAACCTGTGGAGAATCATCTAACTTTCCCTACTCTTTATATGCAGCAGGGTGAAAACCATGAGTTTTTTACACTCTGGATAAATTGGGGGATTTACTATAATTTTATCATTGAAAAATGTTGTTTTAACTCTGCTATTGCAGCCCCCATAAACTTAAAGCTAAAAACTTAGAAGCGTTTCAAATTCGATTGATTATCAATTTTCTGGTGATTATAATATACTCTGATATAATTATGAGTATATTATAGATTTTACGCTTTGATAGCCAAGCCTTCTACTAACTGTTATAGGGATAGTAATGGGAAAATCAGCTAAAAAGTCTTCTTCAGACAAAAAAATTGTTATTGAAAAACGTAAAGAAATATTAAACATAATCACTGCTGCCCTAACAGAAGACCACCCTATACATGTTGAATTAAGCAATGAAACATTACGGTTTTATTCTAAATTTAAGTCTAAAACCAAGCTTAAGAAAGAATTAAAAGATAAAAACTTCATAGCAATTGATGTACTTGACCCTGCTATTGGTAATATTAGAATTCGCCGTAGTAAAAAGGTATTTCTTACCTTTTTTATTACCCACTATATGATAGATGCTAAGGTTAAGCTGCTAAAAATTACAGACGATCACACAATTCGTCTATCTATTCCAAAAAAAATACGTCTCAATAAACAACAACGCACCAGCGTTAGAATTGATGTAAAAGAAAAATGGAATATTAAAGCTTCTGTATCGCGACCATCTGGAATATCTTTTCCTGCTAAAGTGTTGGATATCAGTACTGGTGGGTTAGAATTCCAAAGCCTAGATGTTATCCCTTCTTTGTGGGAGAACGCCAAAGTATATATTAATTTTGCATGGGCGAGCCAAGATTTAAAAGTTGAAGCAAATGCGCAGTTAATTGATGCATATTTAAAAGAAGGAATACAGACTTATAGGGCTAGATTTTTGTTTGACACCCATGAAACCGCAGAGGGTATGGACCTGTTTGTCGCAGCTTTGCAACGAGAACAACTGAAAGATCATGCAGAGACATTTGGCGAAGAGTCATAACAAGACTATACAAATATTAATACTGTAATTACAGACTGTTATAAAACATTTTCCTTTTTTTATAAACTTATATAGTACTGTGTTAAGTTTATAGCTTTTTATCACTTGCTGACAAATATTTATTATTTTTTAAATAATCAGCTAAGGCTTTGGTATAGCGGTTCTGATTTTTTTTTGTTAAATGGCTTTGGTCTATGGTTGCCATAGGATTATTTTTATCTGGGTGATAATAAAAAGCCTGCCCCCCCAATAATTTTGCTACCTGAATTGGCCTCTCAGAGCAACTACCAGGAAAGGGAACCTGTAAGCTGATTAATTTTACGTTGGGGATTAACTTTAAAATCCGTTTTTTAAATTTAAGAATATTCTCTATCTGTTTTGCACCTAATGGCCCACAATGTGGCAAGGCTTGAAACTCTATATTTTTAAGGTTTTTGTGAAAACTCTCAGTAAACTGCCAGCTTCCCGTAACCCTAGAACGGGACATCCAATATTTGGGAATCATCTTTTTGTTTGCGGGCATAAAGTGGTTTATTTCATGTAGTGTTGCTATAAACAGCGTTAACCACAAAGATTGACGGTTGTACCAGCTGTCATCTTCTTCTATTACTTTTTCGGCACGTTCAGTAAGGTATGGGTTGAAATAACCGGGGTTACCATTTAACACGATTATCTCTGGTTTTAAGTTAAATTTTTCTATTAGTCGCATGGCAAATTCACTCTTCTCGCCATGTCCAAATGCCAGCATATGAAATGGTATATCCATGGCTTCTAGATGTGGTTTAAGGATCACATCATTAATGCCAAACTGTATTCGGCTATTACCCAAAAAAAGCATTTTAGCCCCCTTTAGATGGGTTAGCATCTCAGGTAAACCAATATAGTAATAGCTGTGGTCTAAATGACCAGTACGGGAAGTATATGCAGGTAGCAGGTCGCTATTTTCTACCTCTGCTCGAAAGTCTTTATATACTGCATCTGAAACCAGCTCAAAGTTACCTTTATGTCTTGGGTAACCGTGGAAGATAAAGTTCATCAACCCACCAAACAAAACCGCAAACAGCAACAACCACAGGTGCGCTTTCTGGTGAGTTTTGCTCATACCTAAAAAGGTATTATTAGAACTGGAAGTAGATGAATGCATTGTAATCACTAGCAAAATAAACACTGGCTACGGTTAGCATAATAAGGCTTACTGTAACAACAGCAGGTCGCCTAAGAAAAGCAAATGGTAGGGCAACTTGCTGTGCATCAGATTTTGGTTTGCCATATTCGCTATAGTGAAAAATTTCTTGTGTGTTGGGTGTAAACCAAACAAATGCCATAAGTAAGCATATAAATACCCAATACCCTAAACCAAAGGAGATATCACCTACAGCAACACTATTAGAAACCCCAAACATGCTGGACATTAAATTCACAGCACCCGGCAAGGTTTGGGCTCTAAAGAATCCCCAAGCTATAACCACCGCTAGAAAAGTTATTGTTCTGCTAAATAAAGTAGAGCTAAAAAGTTTGTTTATATAATTGGTGAAAGAACTGTTTTGCGGTAGTAGCTTTGTGTAATGATGATTAACTAATAGGTAGCAACCGTGTAAACCGCCCCAGATAATGAAGTTCCAACCTGCACCATGCCACAACCCACCAATAAGCATGGTTAGCATTAAATTTATGCTGGTTCGTGTTGCGCCTTTGCGATTGCCACCCAAGGGAATATATAGATAATCCCGTAAAAAGCGAGAGAGGGTTATGTGCCAACGTTTCCAAAAATCGACTATACTTGTAGCCTTATATGGTGAGTTAAAGTTAACAGGCAAACGGATGCCCAACATAAGGCCCAGACCTATTGCCATATCTGAATAACCGGAAAAATCAAAATATATCTCAAAGGTAAAGGCCAGCAGGCCTCCCCAAGCATCAATGGAGTGCATAGCATTTAAAGATTCCGCAGCCCTAAATGCCTCATTAGAATACATGCCCACCTGTGCCGCCAAAACTGTTTTTTTAAATAACCCGATTATAAATATATTACTGCCCAAAAGCAGGTTATTAAGAAGCTGGTCCCGGTTTCTTTGCATAAAAAGATGAGAAAACTGTGGAATAACCTCTTTATGATGAACAATTGGGCCAGCTATTAATTGGGGGAAAAAAGTTACAAATAGAGTATAGGAGATGATGTCTGGCATCTCCTCTTTACCTGTTGAGAAGTCTACCAAAAAAGCAATTTGCTGAAACGTAAAAAATGATATACCAATGGGTAGAATAATATCTGGTATTTGGAGTGAAGCCCCAAACAACAAATTTATATTTTCAAGAGCAAAAATAGTATATTTAAACACCCCAAGCAGAATTAAATTAAAGCTTATACCCAGCCATAACATGCCTGACACGGAGCTGTTTTGTTTGATTTTTTTATGCATCAACCGGATTATTATCAGGTTAAATGCAATTGAGCCTATAAGAAGAGATATTAGTTTTTCGTTCCATGCTCCATAAAAATATAACGAGGCAGCCACAAGAAAAAACATAGAAGCCCGCAGCCCTACCCATTTCTGAATGGCATAACAAGATATTAGTACAATTGGAAGAAATTGGAACAGGAATATGTTGGAGCTATAATACATAAATGGCAATATTTCCTGTTTTGTAAAAATAAACTTAATAAAGCTTTTTTCTAGAATGCTCTGTTATTTTTGCCTTCTTTTGTAACTCAAAATTTGGCTTATCCGCAATGTTTATTCACCTTAATACTATCTTCAGATTAAAATAAACATCACTTTTGTGAATGCTGAAACCTATGACAACAACCCTTAACTACATCTATTACCGCTTATGTGGAAAAGATATGCTTTTCGCCATATATTTTAGTGTTTCTCAATATTGTTATTTGTTAAGTTTGACTGTGCTAATATAAAACGACTGAATATAAGTTTGTGCAATAATAATTATACTTTGCTTAGGTGTAACACCAGCTTACCAAGTTGCTGTTTTAGGGGTAGTGAGGCTGAAATATATAGCGCATTTTTTGGCTCTTGAAGCGTCGAGTATTGGCTATCTAATAGCGAGACTGGCATAAAGTGAGATTTTCTATTTGCTAACCTTTGTTTAATTAACTCCGGCTCACCTTGTAAATAAACAAAACAGACACTGCCACCGTTTTTGCCTTTAAGCTGATGCCTATAAACACGTTTTAATGCTGAACAAGCAAGAACAACACCCCCCTCTTGTTTGCTCCATTTTGAAATATTATGCGCTAAGATACTCAACCAAGGTGCTCGGTCGGCATCTTCTAATGGCTCACCTGCCATCATTTTTTTTATGTTACTAGCTGGGTGATAGTCGTCTGCCTCAAAAAATCGACCTTTTAGCTCCTTGGCTAACAGCTCTCCTAAAGTTGATTTGCCAGACCCACTAACCCCCATAATAACAACTACCATAAGTTTATTATCCCTCCCATTCAGTATGAAACTGCCCTTCTCTATCTATACGTTGATAAGTGTGTGCGCCAAAACAGTCTCTTTGCGCTTGCAGAAAGTTTGCTGCTGAGCGTGCCTTACGCATGCCATCAAAATAAGTTAGAGAGGCACTCATAGCAGGTACTGGTATACCTGCTGTTATGGCAGTAGTTACTGTTTTACGCCATGCTGGTGTGTCTTTATTTATAGTTTGTGCTATTTCGTCATCTTCTAAAAGAGAATCTCCAGCAATAATACGCTGCCAAGCTGGGCGTATAATATTTAGAATATCAGCTTCTAATATACTACCTGTATTCCAAACATCACATATGGCTGTATAAGAGAATTGTGAAGACCAGTTATAGTGTTTGCTACCAGCATTAAGCAGAGAAAAACCTTCAGTAAAAGCACACAATATACCTGCAAAAAGGGCTGATTCAAAGTCAGCGACATTAAGGTCAGGTTTGCTAACTGTAGAGCTACCCATATTTGGGTATTTTTGGTTGAGTGATTTACGTAATTCACCTTGCATTGACAACCCACGAGCATCTACTGCTGCCAGCAGTGTTGGGGCAGAAATACCTAGCTCTAAAATAGTATTTGCTGCCCAACGCCCGGTTCCGCTCTGTTTTGCTCTGTCTAAGATGGCATCCAATAATAGACCTTCCTTTAAATTATCCTGGTAATTTAAAATAGAGACATTCATACCCATAAGGCTAGAGCGCAACCTGCCACTGTTTAAAGTCTCAAAGCTCTTAGCTATCCCCTTGTTATCCATATGCAGCAGATCCCGCATTATTAGGTATATCTCTGCCTGTAGCTGCATTATGGCGTATTCCACAGCATTGTGGACCATCTTTACAAAGTGGCCGACACCGTCGTTGCCACAATATACAAATCCTCTACGTTTCTCTCTTATAGCTGCAATACCAGATAAAATAGGCACAACCAAATCTAGCCCCTGCTCAACCCCACCAAGCATAACTGCTGGTCCTGTTCGCGCCCCCTCTTTTCCTCCTGATATTCCGGCTCCATAATATAAAATTGATAAATCACTAGCTTTAATAGCTCGTCTTTGGGTATCTTTAAAAAATGAGTTGCCCCCATCAACCACAACATCTCCAGCTTGCAACAGGACAAACAGCTCATCTAAAACACTATCTACTGCATCACCAGCCGGAACCATAATTAAAACCACGCAAGGTTTAGGAAGCGCAGATACCAGTTGAGACAATGTAGATACACTGTTTAAGCCTAAATCTATCAGGTTTTGCCTCTGTTTTTGGTTTTGATCATAAACTATAACTTTATATCCACGCTCCATTGCATTTAGGGCAAGCTCTCTGCCCATGGTTCCGGTTCCTATAATACCTAAATAACCACTTATTTTATCCATTATATTCACCAACAGCTAAACCAGCTATACCGGGTTTATGGCAAAACAGAGAGCCAGAAAGAGGAGCCTTAGCCAACTGCTGTCCTGTTAAACCTATACTGGCTGAGGTTATATAAAGGTCCATCAAGTCACTGCCACCAAATGCACAACTTGTGGGCCTCGGAACCGGCATGTTAATAATGCGATCTATGTTGCCGTCTGGTGTATAACGGGTAATACGCCAACCATCCCAATGAGCACTCCACACACCCCCTTCAACATCCACCGCCAACCCATCAGGATAGCCATGCTCTTTTTTTATATGAGCAAAAACCCTGGGGTTTTGCAGTGAGCCACTATTAGCACTATAGTCAAATGCTAAAATTGCACGATTTACAGAGTCAGTAAAATAGAAGATTTTATTATCAGGGCTCCAACCAATTCCATTGCTTATAACAACACCTTCCAAAACTTTAACCACAGCACCATCACCATGAAAACGGTATAAGTTTCCAGTGGGTTTAGTTTCGGCATCATCCATACTACCTAGCCAAAAGCGGCCTGCGGAGTCACACTTACCATCATTTGGGCGGTTGCCTTCTGGCTCTGTATTAAACCTGTTACTTATTGCAACTGTGCCTTTAGAATAATCAAACAGGCCTATACCTTCATGTGTAGCTGCAAACAATCCTCCAGCGCGACGCAGAACAATACAGCTAATTAAAGGCTCCACTTTTTGGCAATCTTGTTGGCCGTTGTCTACGTGATAACGAAAAACTTGTCTGTTTTTAATATCCAACCAATATAGCACCCCTTCACTTTTAGACCAAACAGGCCCCTCCCCCAGTTGTGCTTCAGATTCACAAACACAATCAACCTGTAACGGATATTGTTTTACTTTTTGCTCTATCATCTTACCTCTTTTAAAGGTTTAATTATTTTTGAAAATATTAAACAAAATGTTTAGGTTATCGACTATACACTACACATACAGTTAGTCCCACCCCTTGTTTTTGGTTAATACACACAAATATTTACAAAAAAAACATTCTAAATTTGAAAACAATTTGCGGTAGACTTAATGGGTGAATAAAGGCAGAATTTAAAAATAAATTGCGGTACTATTTATATTAAAAGCTCTATCACATTTTAAACTTATTATGTAATAGAACTTATTAAAACATGCATGAGGAAAATTGGATATTTCTACTAAGCAAAACAGCTATCAAGTTATTTTTAATGAAGCAATAGAGCTACATCGTGCAGGTCAATTGGACTCTGCAATAACAAAGTATAAAATAATAGTAGCAACCCAACCCGACAATATAGATGCCACTTACCATTTAGGCTTAGCTTTGCACACCCAAAATAAGCTTGATGAAGCTATCACCTGCTACCAAAAAGTTGTAACAAACAATAATATAAGCGCAGAGGTATATTATAACCTTGCAGCTGCTTTAAAAGCATTAGGCAAACTTGAAAATGCTATTGATAACTGGCAAAAAGCTATTGCTGTTGACCCATCACTAGCTAATGCCCACTTTCATATTGCTAATGCTCATAAAGCGCAAGGCAAGCCAGAACTAGCCATTGCAAGTTTTCAACAAGCAATTGCAATTAACCCCAATTTTATATCGGCATATTGCAACCTTGGAATAACACTTACAGAACTAAAAAGAGCTGATGAAGGTGTTGTTGCGCTACAAAAAGCTATAACAATTAAACCTGACTTCGCCGAAGCCCACAGCAACTTAGGATACACGCTAATAGAACAAAATAAATTTGCAGAGGCAGTGGCTAGCCTACAAAAAGCCATAGAAATTAAACCAGGATTATCTCAAGCTTATTTTAACCTTGGCAACGCATTAAAAGGGCTGGGGGAGTTAGAGCCAGCTATCACCAACTTTAAAAAAGCAGTTGCAATTAACCCCAACTATTTTGAAGCATACAACGGCTTAGGGTTAGCATTTAGAGATATGGGCAATAATGCAGATGCTGTTTTAAATTTTCACAAAGCAATTGACATTAAACCAGACTTTATTAACCCCTATTATTTTCTTGGTTATATATTAAAAGAACAAGGAAAGATTGACAAAGCAGTTGCTACATATAAAAAAGCTATAAACATAAAGGCTGATGTTGGCCTAGAGATAACCTTGGCATTGACCCAGTCACCAATACCACCTTCTATAAATGCTATTTTAGATTTCAGGCAAAATTTACAACAAGAGATAAAACGATTAATAAAAATAGAAAGCACTATAAGTGACCCATATTTATCGGTTGGTATAACCAATTTTTATACTGCATACCATGCACTTAATGACATAACATTACAAAAACAGCTTGCTAGTTTATACCTAACCGCCTACCCCATTTTAAAGTGGTCAGCAAATACTAACCTTGAAACAGCAGCTATTGCCACACACACATCACTAACTGCTGAACCTACACCCACCAGAAAGTTAAAAATTGGCATCATCTCAACTCATCTGTTTAACCACACCATTGGCAGCCTTTTTTTTGGTATTATAGAACACCTTAATAGAGATAGGTTTGAGGTTATTATTTTTCGCCCCCAAGGCAAGCAAGATGATTTTTCCCGTAGGATAGACTTAGCTGCTGATAAGGTAATACACATTAAAAAAGATATTCTTAAGGCTAGGGAAGTTATCGCTGGGCAAAATGTTGCTGTGCTCTTTTACCCTGACATAGGCATGTGTCCTTTCACTTATTTTTTAGCGTTCCATAGGTTAGCCCCTGTGCAATGCACTACATTAGGACACCCAGTTACAACAGGTATTCCTAATATGGACTATTTTATTTCATCTAAAAATTTAGAAATTGCAAACGCTCAAGAGCACTATAGCGAACAGTTGTATTTAATGGATGAGCTGCCCTGTTATTATTTAAAACCCAAAGCGTATCCAAACAAAGTTGTCCGATCAGATTATAACTTGCCAATTAATGGCAATATCTACCTGTGTTCCCAATCTCTTTTTAAAATTCATCCCGATTTTGACGAAACCATAATGGAAATTTTAGCAAAAGACCCCACCGGATGGCTTTTGTTAATAGAGGGGGGAGATAAAAACTTAACCACACTGCTTAAAAAGCGGTGGAGCAAACTAGCAGTTAATAAAACAGAGCAGATAATATTTTTACCAAGAATGAAAGAAGAAAAGTTTACTGCTCTCTTTAGCCTAGCAGATGTTGTATTAGATACATTTCATTTCTCAGGTGGCAAAACAACATCAGAAGCCATAGCTTTGGGTGCTCCGGTAGTTACACTACCTGGGTCTTTCTTAAGAGGTAGAATTTCCTTTGCCTGTTATAAACAAATTGGTGTTTTAGATCTAGTAGCACATACTCCAAAACATTATGTAGAGTTAGCCCACCGTATAGCAAATGATCCTATTTGGCGTAGTGAGATTATTGCTAAAATAAAAGCAAAATCACACCTTTTAATTGAGAACATAAATTCTGTAACAGAGTTTGAGAAATTTTTTGAATATGCTTTGGATAAATGTAAATTTAAGGGCTAAATTATTTTTTTATTCTATATAAGGTTCAACTCATATAAATATCATTTATTCTTTGCACACCATATTTTCCAAAGCTTACGATAAATTGCCTCAATCTCATTTGTATATAGTTTGGGGTCTCCTAAAACAGAGCTGTCAAAACGGCTACGCATTTGTGCGCGCAGAGTTTTTAGTCTGTTAGTGTCTGCGGCAAACTCTACAGCCTTTGTAAGAAAATCTTCCTTAAACTCTGCTCGCCATTCATCCATACCCATTACGTGTAAAATTGATGCACTAGTAGGACAACGAGTAATTTTTTCGCAGGTTAAAACAGGAACACCCATACGTACCGACTCTAAGGTTGTCATGCCACCATTATGAGGAAAAGGGTCCAACATTATGTCTACTCTGTTATGTATTTTTAGGTGTTCTTTATGAGTCGTTCTGCCCATTAACATAAGGCGGCTTTTATCAATTCCATTTGCAATAAAAAAATTCTCAACCTCTTCTTTGCGTTCTTGTGATTCTAATTTAAGGGTTTTAATAAATAGTTTTGCATCTGGCAGCCGTTTTAATAGCTCAATCCATAACAGATATACTTCTTGGCTATTTTTTTCTAAGCGATTAAATGCTCCAAAGGTTATATAACCATTTTTTAATACAGGTGGCTCAGCAACATCAGGATAACTGATATATGGATTAAGGTGGATAACACAAGAGAGGTCTATTATCTCTTCAGAATAATTTTTCCGCTCTTTTTTTGGTATAAATATGGGGTCAGCAAAAAGATAGTCCATAGCCTCCATTGCGGTTCCATGAGGATAACCCCAGGCTGTTATCTGTATTGGGGCCGGTTTTCTTGCAAAAGCCATAAGGCGGTTGCCTTGGGTTTGCCCTGCGGTATCAACCAAAATATCAATTTGATCACTGTGAATTTTCGCAGCCAATGCTGTATCATCCATCTTAATAGTCGATACCCATCCTGTGGCTACATCTTTATATTGCTGGGTCATGTCATCTTCTACACTGTTACCAGCATAACAATAAATTTCAAAATTATTTGCATCGTGGTTTAACAAAACAGGGCCAAATATATGTGATGCTGAATGGTGTTTAAAATCAGCATTTACATACCCAATTCGCAAAACTTTATCAGGGTCAGCTATATTTTTAAAATAAGGCCAAAACTTACGCAGAGGCATTGCATGTTGAGTGTTCCAACGTTTGCGTTCGGTATGATATAGATCCGATGATATATCAGGTATAAGATCAACACAGAAAATCATATTACTATGAGCTTCGCTATAGTCTTCTTTAATCTCTAACGCTTTTTTATAATTTGCGATAGCATCTTCGTATTTACTTTGTTCTTGTAATACTAGGCCTATATTATTGTATGCTTCAGCATAATCTGGTTTAATATCTATGGCATTTTTGTAGCTGGCAATTGCTTTATCTAGTAGGCCTTGTTTATTAAAAACGATACCTAAATTTAGGTGAGCTTCTGCCATTGTAGGTTTAAAATTTATAGCTGTTTTAAAACTTAATACTGCGTCATCCAGCCTATTTTGCTTATACCTTACTTCACCTAAATTATTGTGGGCAGAGGCATAGCTAGGATTTATAGAAATAGCCTTTTGGTAACAAACAATCCCCTCTTTTACTCTTCCTAGTTCAATTAGAGTATTGCCTAAATTACTGTGGGCCTCTTCAAATTCGGGTTTCAAATTAATTGCTTTATTATATGCAACAACTGCCTCTTCTAGTTTACCTTGTTGTTGTAAAGCAGCCCCTAAGTTGCACAGTGCAGCGGTATTAACAGAATCAATAACCAAAACCTTGTTATACCAATCAATTGCTTCAGCTATATTACCAGCCCTGTGAGCAGATATTCCTAACTGCAATGTTTTTGCGGCCTCATTATCTTTTGTTTGATTTATAACATTAGGGTATGGATTTTTTTTAACAGTGTTCATAATACTATTAAAATGGCTGTTTCCAGGTTCTATTTTAAGAGCAGCCTGCAAAGCCTTTTTAGCTTGTTCAGGCTGCTTATTATAATAGTGAGACACTCCTAAGTTAAAGTGCAATATCGCTATATTTCTGTCTATATCTAAAGCACGTAAAAAATGTTCCACCGCAACATCGTAACGATTACATTTTTGAGCTATACTACCTTGCATATTTATGGCAGCAATATGTTGTGGGTATGATTTTAAAATAGCAGCACTTAAACTATCTGCTTCGCTGTATCGTTCTGCATTAAAATGCTCAACAGCCAACGCAAATGCCTCATCTATTGTTAAGCGTGGTTGATCATCATCTTTAGCCTGCTTACCGTCATTCATTATTTATTCTCTTACTCAACACACCTAAAATATTAAATAATCTAAAAAACCATTTAAAGCGAGTTAGATTGACATGATAGTGGTTTATGGCACAATGTTGAATTGCTTCCAAGCTAAATTAGAAATTTTTTATATTGTGAATAAAATATGGATAAAAAAATAGCTTCCAAAACTAACAATGGCAAAAACCTCAAACTAACCATTGATGAGGCATATAAGCAGGCATTAGAGCATTATAATGGTGGTCACTTTGAAAAAGTAGACCAAATATGTACTTCAATAACTAAAGCAGCCCCAAATTATATCGATGCCATAAATCTACATGGTGTTGTGGCACAAAAGTATAATCTTTACGACCATGCAGTAGAGCTCTTTAAAAGGGCAATTGCCATAAACGATAACATAGCGCAACTGCACTCTAACCTAGGACTTTCACTGTTTAAACTTGGGCGATATGATGAAGCAATCAGCAGCTTAAACACAGCAATTACTATAACACCAGACTACACTGATGCTCATTTCAACCTTGCTCTTGTATTTGAAGCACAAAACAGGTGGGATGAAGCAATATTAAGCTACCAAAAGGTAATATCAAACAGAGTTGATTTTGCATCGCATTTTAATATTGGTGTTATTTATCAAGCCCAAGGCAAGCTTGAAGAAGCCATTAACCACTTTAAAAAAGTGATTGAAATTAAAGCAGACTTTGTTGATGCTTACCTTAATTTAGCTAACATATTAAACAAACAAGGCAAGTTTGAGAAGTCATATTTAATATATAAACAAGCTGTAATTGTTAACCCAAACGATACAGATGCAAACTATAATTTTGGTGTAGCTCAACAAAGACACAAAGAGTTTACTGCTGCTACCAATAGCTATAAAAAAGCAATAGCAAACAAACCAGACTTTGCCCAAGCACATTATAATTTAGGAATTGTTTTAGAAGCACAAAATTTGTTAGAAGCAGCAATATCCAGCTATAAACAAGCAATAGCAATAAAGCCAGACTATGTTGATGCTAACTATAATTTAGGTGTTGTTTTACAAAAGCAAGACAAGCTTTCTCAAGCCATAACAACTTACAAAAAGGTTATAACCCTTAACCCAAATTATGTAAACGCTCACTACAATATTGCTGTAATCCTCCAAAAACAAGACCAGCTTGAAGACGCAGTAATTTATTACCAAAATACCGTAGCCATAAAACCGGAATTTGCCTCTGCTTTTAACAATATGGGAATAGCAAAAAAAGAGCAGAGTAAATTAAAAGAGGCGGTTTTGTGTTTTAAAAAAGCAATTGAAATTGAGCCTAATAATATCAATGCTCACAACAATTTGATTTTCTGCACAGATGTCTTTGCCGACATACATTCAGACCTTTTTCAAACTGAGCGAATTAAATGGGCCAAGCAGCATAGTGAGCCACTTATATCCAAGTGGAAACCATGTAAAAACCTACCAGACCCAGACAAAGTTTTACGTGTTGGTTATGTAGGTGCAGATTTTTGGCGACACTCTGCTGCATACATATTTGGCCCTTGTATTCTGCACCATGATAGAGAAAAATTTCAAATATTTTGTTATGTTGGAAACACTAAACAAGATGAGCTAAGCCATAAGCTTAAAAAAAATTCAACCAGTTGGCTGCAAACCAAACATTTTAACGATGAAGAGCTTGCCCAACAGATAAAAAAGGATGAAATTGATATTCTCGTAGATTTGGCAGGGCATACCCCTGGCAACCGCTTAATAAGCTTTGCCTATAAACCTGCACCTGTACAAATTACTGCATGGGGTTATCCACACGGAACCAACATGGCAGCTATGGATTATCTTTTTGCCGACCCTATTTTTATTCCGCAATCTGAGCGAAAAAAATATACTGAGCAGATAATAGACCTGCCCTGTGTAATCCATATGTATGCTGATACGCCGTTTGCACAGGTAACTAAACCACCGGTAAATAAAAATGGCTATATTACATTTGGTGCTTTTAACCGTATTGAAAAATATAATAGCGATGTCTACTCTATATGGGCTAAAATATTACACCGCTTGCCAACTGCCAAACTTTTAATAAAAACAGGCACACTGCACTCACCAAACTATATTGAAGATACCAAAGCTTTTTTTCTAAAAGAGGGTATACCATCTAACCGTCTAATTTTAAAAATTGGTAGCACTTCAAAAAAAGAGCATCAAGAGGCCCATAGCCAAGTTGATATTATGTTGGACCCATTCCCCCACAATGGTGGCATGACTACCTTAGAATCTTTACGTATGGGGGTTCCAGTATTAACCCACGAACAAAAAACCCGTTGCCCAACCAGTGCATCAATTTTACATGTTTTAGGGCTAGATGCATGGCGAGCAACAAGTGACAATGATTATGTGGAAAAAGCGGT
>JADGBW010000190.1 GCA_015231305.1 Magnetococcales bacterium
CCAGCTTCCCCTTCGGCCTCGGCTTCTGGATCGCCTTCCCCTTCAGCCTCAGCTTCTGGATCGACTTCCCCTTCAGCCTCAGCTTCTGGATCGCCTTCCCCTTCAGCCTCTGCTTCTGGATCAGCTTCCCCATCGCCCTCAGCTTCTGCTTCGGCCTCTGCCTCAACTTCTCCTTCGGCTTCAGGGTCAGCTTCCCCATCTCCTTTATCATCTTTTTTGTCAGCTGCTTTTTTAACTGGTGTAGCAGGGCGCATTTGGATTGTAGATCCGTAGCGTTCTGAAACTTGGGCAGCTGACATTACAAAGGCTTTGGTGGGTGGTGATGTAAAGCTTGTTACAGAAGTGGTTTGGTTGGGTTTGGTTAGTACTTGTGTGCCAGCATCGTTGGTAACAGAGATGGAGCCAACCCCACCATCTGCATCTGCCAGAAGGGTAAAGGTGTTCTCAGTGCCTTCTGCACCAGCGGAGCCAGCAACAGTGGTTCCTCTGATGCCAATTTCTGCAACAGGTGTTTTAAACACCATGTTAGATTGGCCAAGTTTTGCAACGCCGCCACTAACAAAAGAGAATGTGCCTTGAACTACACTAGTTGAAGAGCTACCTATACCTGCAGTAGGGTCGTATGACATCTCCTCTATAACCATACGGCCACTGTTGCCAAGAGAGACAGTTGTGTCATCAGCATATAGCAAACCAACACTGCCGTTGGCAGTTGTTTCTATAACATCTCCCTCTTTAAGTGGCATGCCTTTGGTCGCTGGAATTTTAATACCACCCCTTACGATAAAGGCTTTACCATTTAAGGTGTCTATAGTGCCAATGCTTGTTGTGTCTGTGGAGCCATCCTCTGCTTCTGCAACCATGCCTGGATTTGCTGGTCCAGCTAAGCTTTTAACTAACTCTGCTGGTATACGCGCCCCATGAGCGGTTTGTAGTTCTGGTGGGGTTACTTGAGAAAAATAAGAAGGTACACGGATAGACTGACCAGCAAAGTCTCCTGTGCCACGTAGGGTCAGATCATCACCACTACGTTGAAACTCTGCTCTTAGGAGTAAATCGCCACCCGGAACCACAAGGGTATCTGTACCTATTGGGTCTAGTGCATAGGTGTGAACTTCAAAAGGCTCTGACTGATAAAAACCTATATCCCGCTTCATTCCTATTTTTTGTCCATTAATTAAAAAACATTATTATCCCTACACAATATACCCTAATCTCATGTTTTTACCTAGTAAAATGTTGATAACCACAGAATATATTTAGTGATAAAATAATGATACAATGGTGTGGAGTTTTTTTAAGTTGAGTAAACTAATTGAGTGCCGTGTTTATTAATATATATGTAATGTGTGTCCAGGTGTCTAGCTAATAATTTAGAACTGTACTTCGGAAATAAACTGATTTTTCAAAAGCGCAAAATGTTAATTTTGCTGATACAAAAAAAATATTGCATCAAGTTTTTATACCGTATTTTTCTAACTTACGATAAAAAGTGCTCCTGCTAATTTTTAATAGTTTTGCAGCTTTTTTCTTTTTCCAGTTTGCTATCTGCAAAGCATGCATAATTGCCTCTTTTTCCGATTGGGCAGGGCGCATTGATGGTATAGATTCAGTCATTTTCTCCGTTTGAGCAGGATCAGCACATGGTCTTTTTAAAACCAGAGACTTGGGAAGATGTTTTATGCGGATTGTATTTTGACGTGAGACAACAAAGGCGTGTTCAATAGCGTTTTCTAACTCCCGTATGTTACCGGGCCAAGTATAATTGACAAAAATTTCTTTTACTACATCCTGAACACCCACAATTCCCTTTGTATATTTTTGGTTAAAACGTTGGATAAAGTGATTTATTAACAATGGTATGTCGTCGGTGCGTTCTCTTAATGGTGGTACGTTTATCTCTACAACATTAAGACGGAAATAAAGGTCTTCGCGAAATTTCCCCAGCTTTACCTGTTGGGCCAAATTTTTATTTGTTGCTGCAACAATACGCACATCAACTTTTATAGTGCGAGAATCACCAACTCGTTCTAGCTCTTTTTCTTGGAGAATACGCAAAAGACGAGTCTGCATAGAGAGGCTTATTTCACCAATTTCATCTAGAAAAATTGTACCACCTGATGCCACTTCAAAACGCCCCGGACGGTCGCGAACTGCACCTGTAAAAGCACCTTTTACATGGCCAAATAACTCACTTTCTAATAGATTATCTTGCAGGGCAGAGCAGTTAACTTTTACTAAAGGCCCGTTACTGCGACCACCTTTTATATGCAGAGCTTCAGCCACCAGCTCTTTGCCAACACCAGACTCGCCAGTTATAAGAGTGGTTGTATCCATGTTGGCAAGAGACTCTATTAAATCGTACATCTCCTGCATAACAGAACTAACACCAATTATACGGTAGAAATTGTATCTTTTACGTATATTTTCAGTTAATGGAGTTACCTTAGAATTATCTAATATAATAGCTGTGGCTCCATGGCAGTACCCTTGGTTATCAAGCATGGGCATAGCTGTAACAACAATTTCGGTTGTTTCATCGTTGTCTGCATTGCAGCTAATGTTAACCTTTAACTTAGCTTGTCTGGAGCTAATAACAGACTTTAAAAGTTTTGCTATTTTAGGAATACACCCCTCTTTTTGTTTTGTAAGGGTCATTCCTTGTGATGGGTTTATGAACTTGCATGACCTTTTAGCAGCTGGGTTTATTCTACGTATAGCCAAATTACGGTCTACTACAATAACCCCCTGTTTTATGTTGTCTGATACTGCTCTTAGAGTTTCTAGCAAAAGTGCAGACTCCAAGCGAAAAGAAGCTAGTTGCAGCAGCCTTGTTACTAAATTTGGTATATCGTCCCAAGAGTGAAAGGTGCGTCCAAAATGAGAGTAGGGAGCATCGGGGTGGATAGTTATAACACGGTTTTTGCCGTCTATGGCTAAAATGGGGGCCATCAATCCTAGTTGCATAAATGGATTGTTACTTTTTTGGGGTTTGTTTACATCATCAATAGAAACAATAACCAGACCAATAGGAGTATTGGTAAGCAGTGGCTCTACCTCTTTAGGGTCTGAGATATGCTTAAGTGTAGTAATGTGTGTCAGTGCTTTAACTATACGGGCAGCCAGCTTTTTATCTAAACCCGCCAACAGGGTAACGTATGACTGCTTTTTTGGCTTGTCTGCTTTCATAATTTCTGTTTTCACGTCGTTGTCCCAGATATAAAAGTGTCCCATTAGTGTCCCACTATGTCACATTGTGACTCACTGGAACAGATTGTCTGTTCCATTTTTTTTAAAAAAAGTGTGTCACAAGTTTCTTGTTGCCTGAAATTAAACTTTTACAATTTTTCTTAAGCTGTTTGTGTTTGTAAATAGTTTTATAATATCAATAGTATGGGGTAAGTGTCTGGCAAATCTTTCTCTGTTTCTTTTCTTTATCAAAAGCATGGCACATCCTATGCAGATAAGATTATCAAAGGCCGTCATAAATTAAACTAAGGCCATAATGTAAATTTTAAGAAAATCACTTGTATCTAGGAGAAGGACAATGAAAACCCAAAAAACAGCACTGACACTATCTGTGATGGCAATAGCAGCAGTCATAGCTGTTATTAGCATCGACAATAAACCTCAAACAACAGTAGATAACTCAATGGCAATTGCAGCTATGGGTGGTGATGTTGCAAAAGTAAAGTTCCTTTTAAACAAAGGGGTAGGGGTTAATAGCTACGGCAAAATGAAAATCACACCTTTGGCTTGGGCTGCTGACAATGGCCATACAGATGTGGTTTCCACTCTTCTGCAAGCTGGTGCAGATGTAAATGCAGTCGATTCTTCAGGGTTTACTCCTTTAAGTTTAGCAGTACAGTGGGATGCTAAAGCCATTGTTGCAATGCTACTAGATGCCGGAGCTGACACTAATATTGCTAACAATATTGGTCAAACTCCTCTATTTGGAGCTGCTAAATATGGTTTAAATGATATGTTGAGTGTTCTTCTTGACCATGGAGCAGAAGTAAATTTGCAGGATAAATATGGTGATACCTCAATGTTGGTTGCTGCAAAACGTGGTAATGATGCGGTGGTAAAAAGCTTAATTTTAGCTGGTGCCGACATGGACATTCAAAATAAAGAAGGTTACACCTCTTTGATGATAGCAGCAGAAAAAGGCCACAAAACAATTGTTACTGCACTTCTAGACAGCGGAGCCGATGTTAACTCCAGGCATGAATGTGGTTGCACACCACTTTTAGTTGCAGCAGAAAAGGGACACTTTGAGATAGTTAAAAACTTGTTAGACCACGGTGCAGATGTTAATGCTGTAAATGAAGATGGAACCTCAGCTTTAATGTTTGCTAATCGCTACAACCATCAAGATATCGCAAGGTTACTTGTTAACCGCGGTATTAAAGTTACAATGGTTGATTATAATGGTAAAACAGCTGTTGACTATCTACGTGTTCCAGCAAACACAGCTAACATAAACACAACAATTGAAACCAACCATCATTCATAAAAAGCTTTAAGGTAAAGTTCTAAAGTTAGCACCAAGCCCAGGAGTTAAATAAGAATAACAATTAACTCCTGGCCCGCCAAAACTACCATAGAGACAGTGAAAACTATATATTTTCAGACTCTTATTTTTTCAATATTCCTCACTTTTTGCCTTTTGTTGGCAGCAACAGGAGAGGCAAACAGCCAACAAAATAAAAAGTGTTTGCGCTGTCATGGCATGGAGACTATAGCCTATCAAGACAGCTCTACCGGAACATTGCGCAGCTTAAATATAGACTCTCACACCTTGGCAAAATCAGACCATGCTGGCCTTGCCTGCCTTGATTGTCATGGTGCTGGTTTTAATGCTTACCCTCATTTTAAAGAAGCTAGAAATGAAAAGCTAGAGTGTCTCAACTGCCATAAGGACAATGAAAAATTTCCACGTAAAACATTTGAGGCAGTTGAAAAAAGCTTTACTCGTAGTAACCATTATCAATCTGCCCCCGAAGCTCTAACTTGTTTTTCTTGTCATGATCCCCACACTTTTAGCACCTTAAGCAGCAAATCTGCTGCTGGTATGAAAAGCCATGTAAAACAAGATAATGAGGTCTGTTTAGGTTGCCACGAAAAAAGCAAACCTTTAGATGAAATGGACAGTGGTAAAAGCGAGCTATTAAAAAAACATGCTTGGTTGCCAGGGGTAGAACGTCATTGGCAAAGTGTGCGTTGTGTGGAGTGCCATACCCAGGGTGATAGTGAAAGAAGCCATTTTATTTTAGGTGCTGAATATGCCGTAAAAGAGTGTGTCGCATGTCACAGTAGAGATTCCATACTAACAAGCAAGTTATATCGCTATCGTGCCCAAGAAGAACGTAACAAGGTTGGCTTTGTCCACTCTGTTGTAATGAACGATGCCTATATTATCGGTATGACCCGCAACCAATGGCTAGACTGGGGCAGCATCGCCTTGGTGATAATGACACTAGTAGGAGTAGGGGGCCACGGTTTGGGACGTTGGATTGCAAAACGTAAAGGACAAAAGCTATGAAAACTACCTATCAACTTTATCCTCTATGGTTAAGGATTTGGCATTGGAGCAATGTAGTAGCATTTTTGGTGTTAATAGTTACAGGAATAAGCCTCCACTTTGCCACATCTGGTGCTATGTTAATTCCATTTAATACAGCTAGAGTACTGCATAACATTTTTGGTATTGGTCTATCAGTAGGCTGGCTTGTATTCTTAATTGCTAACTTTAAAAGGGGTAACATCATCCACTATAAATTGCGTTTGCAAGGGCTACTACCTCGTTTAATAAAACAGGCCATGTTTTATGGTGTTGGTATCTTTAAAGGGGAGCATCATCCTTTTCCTTCAACTGCTCACTGCAAATTTAACCCGCTGCAACAGGTTACATATATCTTTGTGATGTTTGTAGCCATGCCTGGTATCATTATCTCAGGGCTGTTATTTTTCTTTCCTGGGCTAGCACCAGAGCAATTATTAGATATGGATGGTTTGTGGGTTGTTGGGGTACTGCACTATATAATAGGGGTTTTTCTATTTACCTTTATGATTGGTCATATCTACCTCGCAACTGCTGGAGAAGAAGTTACAACGGAGTTTAAAAA
>JADGBW010000068.1 GCA_015231305.1 Magnetococcales bacterium
AATGGCGATCAACCATGGTAGAAAGCACTTGACAATGCAACACAGTTGCTTATTGGTGATGTGGCTAAGCTTTCCCAGACACACAATTTAAAATAGACTTGAAGAATTTGAAAAGGAGTGTGTCACCGATGAAAAAAAAAGAAAAAAGTAAACAGGTATTCAACAGAGTTTAAAGATTCTGCTGTTAATCTGCCATTAGAATCAGACCAATCATTTGCTCAAATTGCAAGAGAGCTAGGGGTTAAGAAAATCACCTTAATATGAGGAGGCTGCCTAACATATCACCAAATCATGGCCTAAATTTATTCTGCTTGAGTAGGTTTGATTTGATAGGATATTGGTTTGATTGAGGATATTCAATAGCCTGACCTGATGGTAGGGCAATGCAGGGACGCAACCTGAGTACCGGATCAGGGGCCGAATCAAGGAGGAGTATACAAATTCTGCTCCTCCTATGTCAGATACCTTCTGATCTAAACCCTTGCTTTGGCCTCCAAATCGATAAATCCCAGGGGTTTAGGGACAGAGTCCCCAAATTGACCAGTACAAAATAGTGAAAGTTCGTAATTTGGTGTCCTGAAAACCATTACTAGATCATATTCTTGTTATTCAAAGTATAGGAACAACCTATTTTAGGAGCTATATACTGACATTTTTATGTGAATGGTTTAAAATTTAATCCATTGTTAGGAAAAAATATGAGCAAGGTCGAATATTGATAACTGGGGCTTAAATATTGAAAACAGAATCAACACGACAAGCTATACGTGAAACACAACTCACAGTTGAAGAAGCATATCTACAAGCTATCGAGCATTTTAACAGGGGATGCTACGCAGAGGCTGATAAACTTTGCACTGCTATTATCCAAGTAGCTCCTAACCATATTGACGCAATAAATGCACTCGGAGCAATTGCTCAAAAAGTCAACTGCAACGATTTGGCTGTTGAGCAGTTTCAAAAAGCTATTAACATTGATAATAGTAGTGCTACTTTGTACTACAATTTAGGTGTTGCACTTTATTCACTGGGACGAGTTGAAGAAGTAGCCACAGCCCAAAAAAAAGCAATATCTATTAAGCCTGATTATGCAGAAGCTTACAGCAGTCTTGGCAATGCCTTAAAAGAGCTTGGAGAGTTTGATGAAGCTGTTTTATGTTTGCAAAAGGCACTATCCATTAAACCTGATTATGCAGATGCCTATTATAACCTTGGTAACTCTTTAAAAGAACAAGGAAAACTAGACAAAGCTATTGCCAACTTAAAAAAAGCAATAACTATACAGCCTGATTATATAAAAGCTTACAACAAAATTGGCAATATCAAAAAAAAGCAGGGAAAATTAGATGAAGCAGTTGATAGTTACCAAAAAGCCATAACAATTAATCCTAATTTTGCAGACGCATACAACAATCTTTCAGTAGTTTTAATTGATCAAGGTAAATGGGATAAAGCTGTTGCTAACTGTCGAAAGGTAATTTCCCTTAATCCTGATATTGCCATTACTCATTTTAATCTTGGTAATGCCTTAAAAGAGCAAGGAAAACTTGATGAGGCCATTGCCAGCTACAATAAAGCAATATCCATTAAACCTGATTTTAAAAAAGCTTATTTAAATATTGGTAACACCCTAAAAGAGCAAGGGAAATTTGATGAAGCTATTGCCAGATACAAAAAAATTATATCTATTACACCTGATTATGCTATAGCTCACTCCAATATTGGTATTATCTTACAAGAGCAAGGCAAAGTGGATGAAGCTGTCGCCAGATACAAAAAAGCAATTTCCATTAAACCTGATTATGCAGAAGCACACTCAAATTTTGGCAATACTCTTCAAGAACAAGGCAAACTTGATGAAGCTATTGCCAGATACAAAAAAGCTATATCCATTAAACCTGACCTTGCGGAAGCCCACAACAATCTTGGTGTGTCACTTTTATTAAGTGGAGATTTTGAGAACGGCTGGGTGGAATATGAATGGTGGAGGAAGTGTAAAGATAATATCCCCATTAGCCTTTCTAAGCCTTTATGGGACGGTACAAGTCTGGAAGGAAAGACCATACTGTTACATTGTGATCAAGGTCTTGGAGATAACTTGCAGTTTGTTCGGTATACTGAACTGATCAAAAAGAAAGGCGCGACTGTAGCCCTGTTATGTCCACAACCTCTGCAAGCTATTTTTAAGACAGTTAACAGTATTGATTGTTTGATAACCAATAGTTCTTTGATACCACCACATGATTATCAGGCGTCTTTGCTCAGTTTACCAATGATTTTTAGGACAACACTTGAGTCTATACCAAATAAGGTTCCATATCTTCATACAGACCAGAAACTAGTGGATAAATATGCAAACCTTATGGCTAATCTTGAAGGCTTTAAGGTGGGTATCGTTTGGAGTGGTAATCCAAAGTTCAAAAACAATAAAAACCGCTCAATAGGAGCGGATTTCATGGCAAAACTGCTTGATGTTCAGGGGTGTATTTTTATTAGCTTACAGAAAGAAGCGAAAGATGACGAGCTTAAAATCTTTTCTAAACGTAGTAATTTTTTAGATCTTAGCGACCATCTTGAAGATTTTGCTGAAACTGCTGCTGTAATGGCTAATCTTGATTTAGTTATTTCTAGCGATACCTCTGTCATTCATCTGGCTGGGGCTATTGGTAAGCCAGCTTGGGCTTTGTTGATGTTTAATCCAGATTGGCGTTGGCTGCTTAAAAAAGATGATTCACCCTGGTATCCAACTCTTCGCCTGTTCCGCCAACCTGCCCCTCGTAAATGGAAAATAGTAATCGAAGGAGTGGTAAATAAGTTACTAAAAGTCGTATCAGGAGAATTACCAGTGATATGGCCAGTTAAATCCATATAGCAGTAACTAGTTTTTAGTTGGTTTCTGGTTGGCTACAGTTCTCTTATCGCAAGAGTAGATGGACGAAACAGTGTTTTGATAAGTAATAATAAATATAAAACAAAAAAAACATTTAACACCATAAACATCAAGCATAAGCTATTGATATTACTATTTTTACATATATTTGAAATACTCTTTTTCTCACTCTCAATTATTTTGGAAAAAGCCCATATTTCTAGACAAATGAACAACCTGCAACTTCTCAGCAAGGTAACGGAAAAGGTGGTTGCAGTAATATATGAATCCCAGAAAGAGCGTTGACTATCTCTGGGATATCAGTGGGCGTATAAGGAAAAGCCATTTAACTGGAGTTTACTGCAAATTTGGCAAACCCCACTTTAATTAATCAGACCCTAACTGCTACAAAGCATTAGCCTTTTCAAAACGGTGAAACTTCAGCTTGTAGGTGATAAGACTTTCTTATGATATGCAAGGTGAATCAATAGGTTGCGCTAGATGTGCGCTTACAACTGCTGTTTCTAGGTTTTCAAGTCGGAGGTATTGACTCCCCTTATAATATCCAGCTTCCATTACCTGAAACAATTGAACTAACATATATAGAAAATGGTCCTGAAGTTAGCTTATCCATTTGGATGATAAACGTACTTAAACTCAATCCTAAACTGGAAAAATCAAAGCCCTGGTTCCATCATTAATATTAATCTACACACCCTTATTAGATAATATGTTTAGCACACCCTCAAATAGAAATAGTGGGTGAAAATGATGAAAAAAATTTTGACAAACTCTATGGAAAATTTTTGCTGTTAATAAAAATGAAGGATGGGCCAAAATTCATTTAACCTCAACACCGCCACCAATAGCACTGCTATTTTACAAATTGATGTAAAAGTCATTGGGATATTTGATTATAAAAGCAATTTTTTAATAATCAGAGATAAGAATCAACACACTGCTCTAGTCGCTTACACTGTTTTAGTGCTCTTTTAGTACAATTCCTGGTAAATTGTTATATAATGAAGAATATGGTGAATATTAAAAATGTTTATTCATAAAAATTCCTTGGGAAAATAAATATATGTCCTGGAAGAAACACCTTAGCCTCATCTCTAGCTTTTTTGGTGGAGGTTTAATATTAACTGTCCTATGTAGTTCCGTGTTGGCAGCTGAAACCAACAAAAAGCCTAGGTTGGAGTTAACAAAATTTGAACAGGCATGGGTAGATACAAAACCGACAGTTCGTGTTCGTGTAGGCAATGTCCCACCCTACCATTTCATGGATAAAGGACGGCCTTCAGGAATCTCTGTTGAACTTATGGACTTAATAGCAAGCCTTGCAGGGTTTAAGGTTAAATACATCTCAAATATTTCTTGGCCAAAAGCCTTAGAACATCTTAAAAATCAAGATGGAATTATAGATTTAGTCCTTACCGCAAAAAAGACAAAAAAAAGAGAGGAGTTTATGGCATTTTCCCAGAAATATCTGGATTTGCCTTGGGTAATTTATAGCCGTCAAAATGATACATCAATCCTCGGAATTGATGACCTCGCAGGCCGGACAGTAGCGGTAGAAAGGGGATATGTTATGGCGGACAAAATTCGCAATAACTACCCAAAAATAAAACTTCTACTAGTTGACGGTGTAGCACCAGAAGCGTTACGTGCGGTTTCATCTGCACAGGCTGATGCATATGTTGGCAACTTAACTGTAGCAAACTACCATATTGGTCATCTTGGTTTTAGTAATCTGAAAATTGCCGCTCCTACTCCTTTTGGTTCACATACACAATCTTTTGGTTTACGTAAGGACTTAACTAACTTAGCCACTATCCTTGATAGTGCCCTAGAAATTATTACGCCTGAAGAACGTACTGCTATGGTCCAAAAATATCTCTCTATTCGTTTTGAATATGGTATTCAGACTAAGCATCTTTTATTGGTAGTTTTAGCTGCACTAGGAATTATTATCTTTATCCTATATTGGGTCAGGGTGCTAAAACGGGAGATAAAAGCACGCAAAAAAGTTGAGGCAGAACTCCGGGATAGTGAAAAATGGTTTCAAGACTTCTTTAATTCATCTTCATCAGTGATGTTACTAATAAACCCTCACTCTGGTGAGGTTCTAAATGGAAACAGATCAGCAGAAAAATTTTACGGATATACTCAAAAACAGCTAGCTTCCATGAACATTGCAAAAATTAATACCCTCTCACCAGAATTAATAGCACAAGAGAGACAGAGAGCTTTGAAAGAGGAGCGGAACTATTTTAATTTTCAGCATCGTCTTGCTAATGGTGAGATACGTGATGTAGCGGTATACTCAAACCCGGTTTCAAATAAAAATAAATCTATTCTTCTTTCTGTTGTTCACGATATTACCCAAAGAAAGCAGGCTGAAGAAAAACTACGCAAAAGCGAAGAAAATTATAAAACCCTTGTCGAGACAACATCAGACTGGATTTGGGAGATGGATACCAATGCTACCTTCAAATATGCTAGTCCTGCTGTAAAAAAGATTTTAGGTTATTCTCCACACGATTTGATTGACAAAAAAACTGGTTTTGACCTTATGCCTCCAAAAGAAGCTGAAAAAGTTCGTACTAAATACAACAGTTTTATTGCTTCAGCTAAGCCATTCAATAACTTGGTCAATATCAATATTCATAAAGATGGCCATGAAGTCATAATGGAATCAAGTGGGCGGCCTTTCTTTGATAAAACTGGAGAAATACTGGGGTTTAGGGGCATAGATCGAGATATCACTAAACGTCGTCGCATAGAAAATGAACGATTGGAATTGGGACAGAAATACCAAGAACTTTTTGAAACTATGTTTAGCGGTTTTGCTTTACATGAAATAATTCTTGATGAGTCAGGCCAACCTGTCGACTATAGGTTTTTGGAAGTAAATAAAAAGTTCGAGGAAATGACAGGGTTAAAAGCCTCACACGTAGTGGGGAAAACAGTATTAGAAGTAATGCCTGATTTAGAAAAAGAGTGGATACATATTTATGGCAAAGTAGCTCTTACCGGTTCTACATACAGCTTCGAAAACTATTCAGGAGATTTAGATAAACATTTCGAAGTAGTAGCTTATTCCAACAAGAAAATGCAATTTGTAACTGTTTTTCAAGATGTTACAAAAAGAAAGAATGCCGAAACACTCTTAATAGATGCAAAAGAGGCAGCAGAATCGGCTAACAAAGCCAAAAGCGAGTTTTTAGCGGTAATGAGTCACGAGATTAGGACTCCCCTAAATGCTATACTAGGTATGACTGAAGTAGCCAAAGAGAGAAATCAAGATCCAGATCTTTTTAACTGCATAGAAATAATCGAAAGATCTGGAAATAATCTCCTCTCTATTATCTCTGATATTTTAGATCTATCGCACATTGAAGCTGGGCAGCTATCTTTGGATAACAAACTTGTTAATCTTAAAGATTTGACACAGGAATCGATTGATATCCATACCCTAAATGCTAAAAATAAGTGGCTGGACTTGACTAGTCATATCTCCACTGATGCTCCAACCCATTTTACTGGCGATCAAAAACGATTGCGACAAGTGTTACTAAATTTACTAGGTAATGCAGTTAAATTCACTGATCAGGGTACAATTGAACTACGTGTGTCATGCCCTACTCTTCAAAAACTCCAATTTTCAGTTTCAGATTCCGGCATAGGCATTCCTGAAGAGAAAAAGAAACTGATCTTTGAGCCATTCTCCCAAGCTGATGCTTCAAATACTAGACAACATGGAGGTGTTGGTCTTGGACTTTCCATATGTAAGCGTCTTGTAGATGCTATGAGCGGAGAAATTTGGATGGAGAGTGAAGCAGGAAAAGGAAGTACCTTCCATTTCTCAGTACCTTTAACAGATGAAAATCAGAATACTGCTCAACCATCAACAAGCACTAGCCTAAATGAAAAAGAAACCAGCCAAACACGATTAATCCTATTAGCTGAAGATAATATTGATAACTCTATGGTAATCGAGGCTTATCTTGCTAAATCTCCTCACCAGTTGGAAATCGTAGAAAATGGTGCTCAAGCAGTCGAAAAAATTAAATCTGGTAGGAAGTACGATATTATACTAATGGATATTCAAATGCCTGTAACAGATGGCTTAGAGGCAACAGAGCAAATACGAGCTTGGGAGAGAGAGCAAGGAGAGTCCAAAATCCCGATATTTGCACTGACGGCTCACGCTATGAATGGTGATGAGGAAAAATCAATTGCTGCTGGTTGTGATAGCCACATCACCAAACCAATCACCAAAAAGAAGCTTTTAGAGATAATTGATAAGTTTGCGTAATAAAAAAGCTTATCAGAGAAAAATGTGTATTAGCATATAACTAGCTGATAATATCATTAATGAAAAAACTTTGATAAAGCAATGAATTGACCAAAAACTAACATATCAGTCACTTGCTACAAAATTAGTTACTGTCATGTCATGTTTTAGCTACTACAAATTAAATAAAGGTAATAATTTTAGGCTCGCTCTAAGAATCTGGCAAGTCTATTGTCAACTTCAAGAATATGATTAATTAACCACCTTTTTATCAGTGCGTTCAATTCAAGGGCAGCATTTTCATCCTCGTTTTTGAACTTTAACTGAATTGTATGAATCTGCTCAATGAGATCCGTATGTTCTTTTTTATGGTTGATTGAATCTGGGTATTTTTTTGAGTGCATCAACCTTTCTTCGTGACGAAAATGCCAAGCTGTATATTCAACCAATTGATTAAGATTATTTGATATGATTTTTATGTCATTACCATTCTTTACTGCCGTATGGAGGCTATTAATTAGGTCAACCAACTTTTGGTGATCGTCATCAATAGGGGCAAAACCTACTAAAAGGGAGTCATCCAAAACAAAATAATCACTTTCTACCTGTTTATCTGTTTGAATTTCCTCATATAGATATTGGTTCTTATCGTTATGAGGTCTAAACCCTAAGACAGAAACATCATCTCTTCTGCTTTCGTTACCCTGATGTTCTAACAAAGCTTGATATATTACATCTTTTTGTTGTGCGAGGGGAGTATTCTGATGGGAGGTAATAAGAGATTGAAAACGTTTTTTACCAAACCCCCTCCGTTTTTCTCCTCCAACTTGGTCTATAAGACCATCAGTGGTCATATAGAAAATGGTATCATTGCCAAACTTCACCTCATGATTGATAAATTTAGTGTCAGCAGGTGTATGTCGATAACCAAGTCCGGCCTTTACTCCTTTTATTGTAGTTACTTCGTTATCATTTAAAATAAATAGTTCAAACCTTGCCCCGGAAAAAGTTAATGTATTGCTATCGTTGTGCAGAAAGCAGATGCCCATTTCAATACCATCGTCAGACCCTTCGCTTGAATCATCATAATCCTGTCCTAATGAGGATTGAATTAAATGATGAATGCGTTGTAGAAGAGTGGCAGGATCTCCTGGAGATACTTCAAGACATGCCATATCTAGTGCCCCGTTGGAAATCATGGTCATAAATGCTCCAGGAACACCATGCCCAGTACAATCACCCAATATTATAAGTGAACCGTTACCCCAAGAACGGAGCCAAAACATATCACCACCAACAACATCACGGGGTTCCCAAATAATGAACCTGTCAGGAATTACTTTATCTAGTTTGTGTGATAAAGGTAATATTGAACGTTGAATTCGACTAGCATACCGAAAACTTGAAGCCACCTCTGCTTGAGATTTTTTGCGTTCAACAACTTCCGACTCCAACTCATCTCTCTGTTTAGTTAAAAAATCATTTGCCCTTTTGAGACTAAGGTGGGTTTTTACCCGCGCTTTTAGAATATGAGGATTAATAGGTTTAGCGATATAGTCAACCGCACCTAATTTAAGCCCTGCTCCTTCATCTTCTGAACTAGTAAGGGCGGTTAGAAAAATAATTGGTATATCTCTTGTAGCCTCATCTTCACGTAACCTGCGACACACTTCATGTCCATCCATCTCAGGCATCATGACATCAAGTAAAATTAAATCTGGTTTCTGTTTATTAGCTATTTTTAATGCTAGAGCACCATTGACAGCCATAAGCAGTTTATAATCGTCTCCAAGAACACCACGGACAACATCCAGGTTATCAGGAGTATCATCTACTGCTAAAATTTTTAGATCTGTGATCATTGAGTCATTCATTTCTTCACCTTCGATATCAGTACTTCTAGTTCTGTTGAAGCGACATCGAAATCATACTGATCTAAAGCACTTGCTATATTGTTAATAGCCTCTTTACTCGTTTTTGAAGTAAAATAATTCTGCATCTCTTCTAATGTAGAAATTGCTGTAGAGTCATATTGATCAAGTTGTTCTTTTAGCTTAACAAGAAGAGGTTCAAAATCCTTTTCATCTTCATTACCTGCTACATTATCACTTTTAAGTATTAACGTAGAACAAACTTCACGAAGTTGTTTTGAAGCTGTTTCAAAATCATATCCCCCCAAAGCATCTAAAGCTTGTTTGAAAGCAGGCTCAAAGGAATGCCCCATAACAGTTGGTAGAAGCTCCTCCATTAGTTTAATTACGTTGGAGTCATAGTTATCTGACAACTCTACCATTTTTTGGAGATTATCAACAAAACCTTTTGGAAGAGGTCTTGAGATACTGTTTTCTGGTAAATTATTTGATGCCAATGGAGCAACCTTGCTAATCACTGAAATTGTTTTGGCAAGCATGTTGGCAAGGTCAGGAAGAAGTGTGTTAGCTTTATCAATTTCTCCATTATTTATCAACAATTCCACCTTCCCTGCAAGATCTTGTAAATCTACTGCTCCGATGTTCCCTGATACTCCCTTAAGAGTGTGTGCGTAACGGTTAGCAGATTTAATATCTGACATATCCATTGCTTCTTTAATTTTTTCTACAGTTTCTTCTTGACTGGAAATAAACTTTAACAACAATTTCCGGTAAGATTTAACCCGGCCGCCAACTCGCAACAGACCATTTTTGGTGTCAATTCCTGGTAATTCAGGTAGGGTATCAACACTTTCAGATGAACTCTCAGTGACTTTATTTTTTAGATCTTCAGGTATATCTCTATGTCCAGGTTTCACCCATTTAGCCAATGCACTAAACATCTCACGTGGATTTATGGGCTTGGCAACGTGATCGTTCATGCCAGCATCTAAACACTTTTCTCGGTCTCCTGCCATAGCATTTGCAGTCATGGCAATGATTGGCAGGTCGGAATATAACGGGTTTTTTCTAATCTCACGGGAGGCCGTATAACCATCCATAACTGGCATTTGCATATCCATAAGTATTACATCAAAGTCTCCTGTTTTGACTTTTTCAACACCTATTTGACCATTATTAGCCACTTGTACCACAAGGTATGCCATCTCAAGCAGCTCAGTTGCCACCTGTTGGTTAATTTCATTATCTTCTACCAACAACACCTTAGCACCACGAATTGGTGCAACAATATCCAACCCTAAGCGATCCTTTGATATCTGTTTTGTTTTCTTTTGACCATGCCCCATAGTCACCATTGCTGCATCCATAAGTGTTGAGGCAGTAATAGGCTTAGTTAAAATATTTACCTTATCATTTTCACCTAGCCTTTTTTGTAACTCATCCCTATCAAATGCAGTCATCATTACTACTTCAGGAGAGTGTTTTAAACTCTTATCAAGTTTCATAGCTTGATAGGTTTCTATGCCGTCTAAACCAGGCATTTTCCAGTCAAGAAAAACTAAGTCAAAAGGGGTTTTGCTTTGCTCATTTTGTCGGATTAATTCTAAGGCATCTTGACCATTGGTAGCTAAATTTGCGTGAAATGAAAAACTCTTAACCAACTCCATAACTATTTCACCAGCAGAAGGACTATCATCTACAACCAAAGTGCGGAGGCCATTTAGGTCTTGGTCTAAAACAGGAATATATGTTGAATAATCTTCTGTTAGACCAAAATTTGCGGTAAAGTGGAATGAACTACCTTCTCCTGGCTGGCTTTCAACCCATATGTTTCCTTCCATCATATCAGCCAACCTTTTACTGATGGTCAACCCTAAACCTGTACCACCATACTTACGTGTTGTAGAGAGATCAGCTTGTGTAAATGACTGGAAAAGGTTGCCAATTTGCTCTTGGGTCATGCCGATGCCTGTATCGATGACAGAAAACTGTAACATTACTTGTTCTTCGGATAGATTATTTACTTTAACTTGAATGAGAATTTCACCATGGTCAGTAAATTTTACTGCATTGTTGGAAAGGTTGATTAAAATCTGCCCTAAGCGCAATGGGTCACCCATTAAATTATTTGGAACGTCTGCATGGATATCTAAGAGAAGTTCTAACTGTTTTTCTTGCGCTTTTTCCGTTATCAAGTTAACTAAATTTTCTAAGGTCTCGCTGAGTATAAATGAGGTATTTTCCATTTCCAGCTTACCAGCATCAATTTTGGAAAAGTCTAAAATGTCATTTATTATTCCTAATAGCGAGTTAGCGGCATTGTGTATTTTATTGACATAATCCTGCTGTTTTGAGGTTAATTGTGTCTGTAATACCAAATGGCTCATACCTATAATAGCATTCATAGGGGTGCGAATTTCATGGCTCATATTTGCCAGAAACTCGCCTTTAGCACGATTTGCCTCTTGGGCAACATGAATAGAGGACTTGAGCTGTTCTTCCATCTCTTTGCGATGGGTTATATCCTCTTTTATTGCGATAAAATGATCAAAGCTACCATCAGGGGCGCGAATTGGAGATATTGAGGCCGATTCCCAAAATAGATCCCCATTTTTTTTACGACTGTGGAACTCACCTTTCCACTCATTTCCGTCCATGATCGTCTGCCAAAGTGTTTTGTACTCACTCTCATCAGTATTACCTGACTTTAACATACGTGTATGTTGGCCTAATACTTCATCTTGCGTATAGCCTGTAACACTGCAAAACTTTGGATTAACATAAACAATTACCCCTTCAATATCTGTTAAGATAACAGTTGCAGGACTGTTTTCAATTGCCTGATGCAGCTGTAACATCTTTTTGTCCAGCCACATTCTTTCTACCATGTTTGATAAAATAGGAATAACTGCGGTTAAATAGCTGTTTTGTTCTTCCAAAGAAAAAGAACTTTCATCAAGGTATATTATTCCAAAAACTTTATCTTTTGTCCCAATGGGCAAGGCCTTCATTCCACTGGGGAGCAAATGCTCAACACTTTTTGCAATAGATTGGAACAAATTATTATGACTGCCAACTGTACCAATAAGTGGAATTCTATCTAAATTTACACTTTCTGGCAGGTTGTTAATATGTTGCTCAATACCTTGGTGAGAACATATTTTCAACCAGTTCTCATTCTCATATTTAAAAAAAACAATCCCTCTGCTAGCTTTTATCATCCATGGTGTAGAGACGATATTCTCCAATGCTCTACGCATTTTCAAGCCAAAAGAAATATTTTCTGAAGTGAGATTTAGTATGGTGTTAATAGCATTTGTGATACTTTGAGAAGTCAACGCTTTATGTTTGGCGTAACTGAGTTCTTTTGTACGTTGTGCAACCATCTCTTCTAGGTTATTAAGTGTATCTTGTAGAGTCTGGTTTGCCTCCCATAGCTCGCGACTTTTTTCGGTTAAAAGAGCTTCTGCCTCTTTTCGGGCATTTTTTTCTCTATTTAACCGTCGTTGCCAACGTGCATCATTTGCAGAATCGCCCATTTTATCGGGGAACCCTTTTTAATGTAATTATTGCATCAGTAGGTGAACCTTCCATAGTAATTTCACAAGATTCATTAAAATGCGCAATACACCCTTTAGCCAAACCAAGAGCCAATGCAGCAAAAGGTCTTCCAGACTTATAATGTAGCTGCATAATGTTTGGTTCGGGGCATTCCCAATCTATCATGGGTAACTCTGCTGATGGATATAGCTTGCGAACCTCTGAATGAATTCTCTTTTCAATACCTTCCAAAAATTTAAACATATCGTCTTGGTCTTGAAAAAACATAGGATAGAGTTCATTAAACCTAGCTAACATGTGTTCCCCAAATGCTTGGACTAGATCATCTGCGGGTACACCAGTTTTTTCACTTAAGGCTACCACTAAGTCAATCAACTCCTTATGCTCATAAACACCAACAGCGGTGTAAGAGCCATCGTGAGGATTCTGTGAGGCATCCAGGATATCATCTAAGGTATCCATAGAAAATTTATCTTCTACCATTTGTGTAAATTCTGAAAAAACGATTCCAAGCATTGAAAACCCTCCTCAAATCAAAATTTTGCAAGATATCCTATATCATGCCCTCTTAAACTTGAAAGAAATTAAGAGGCACTCTATTTACTCACTACCAAAACTATAAAACTAAAAAGATGCATTGTAGCAAAAAATATTGACTATTCATTGAAGATAATGACTGGATTTCAACCTCAAAGATGAGCAATATATTATTGAAAAGGATACCAGAAGAATAAGAACTGGCAAGGTTTTTATGGACATCAACTAACACAAATTGAGGAGCCTGAAAAGGCGATGTTAAATACCAAAATGCGTGCTAAATTGCTTTTGATATTCCTTTGTTGAAGGCATTTGTTGTGTTGGTTAAGAAAATTTGGTCAATCTAATTTACACAGTTGCTTTTCCACATAATGATTTTTAAAAGCTACATGCTATTGATTATCATTTGTATCTTATGGTATATACCTATCAATTTTTTAACTCTTAAAACAATTGATTAACTACTCTAATACTAATAATTATTAGACGGTTATTTGCAGAATACAATTATCGTATAAAATATGAATATTTACTAGTAGTTATCAGTCTTTTTGCAGGCTATTAACCACCCGAAAAACCCTATAGACAGGCAGTTAAATAGCTCCTTCATAAAGCTATAAACAGTATCTTAATGTACAACGTAAGAAAGTATAATTTATCCTTGACTAAATAAAACTGATAATGCTTTTATGAATGATTCTTATTAAGTTTGAAGTATTCATTTAATCGAGTTAGATAACCGATCAGGAAACAAAACAATGAAAACATTGAAAGAATTAAAGCTAGGAGAGACAGCAACCATTATTGGAGTTGAAGCCGACACGATAAGTCAAAACCGCCTTAGCTCCATGGGAGTTATTAAAGGCAACTCTATCACCCTACGCAACAAAGCACCATTTGGTGATCCTCGGATCTATATCGTAATGGACTATGAACTAACCCTGCGTAATCAGGATGCACAAATGGTTCAGATTGAAGCAAACTAAACACAGTAGATAAGCACATTAAAAACTTTAAATTTTAATTGTTTACAAAACAGCCAACTATAACTTTTTTATTCAAAAATCAATAAGAAAGTGGTGTGTTTATCAGAAAGCTTATTTTCAAAAACAGATAAATAGGTATTCAATAAGAGGAGCATTGTCTCATATGTCCGATCAACCCAGCATACTGAAAGTTGCCTTTGTCGGCAATCCAAACAGTGGCAAAACTGCCATGATGAACAAACTAGTTTCTGGCAAAGCACCGGTAGGAAACTACCCACGGGTAACGGTATCCACCCGCAAAGAGAGTATCCAGATTGGGGACAAGAAGGCGGTTATAGCTGATCTACCAGGAATATACTCCCTTAACTCCCTAACCCCTGAAGAAAAGGTTGCTCGGGATTTTCTTTTGAATGAGCACTCAGATGTCATCGTTAATGTACTTGATGCTGGTAATTTGGAACGCTCTCTATTTCTCTCTACGCAACTAATAGAATTGGGACGACCTTTAATATTCGTGCTCAATATGATCGATGAAGTTGAGGGTAGAGGTATAGATATAGATACCCAGAGTATGTCACAGATGCTAGGTGGACCAGTAGTTAAAGCTGCAGGTCGTAAAGGTACAGGACTTGAAGAGTTAACAGAACAAATTTTGAAGGTTGCCAAAGAATCTCATACTAAAAAGCGTAGTTTTATCAACTTTGACATGCATGTGGAAAATGCTGTTCAACGGGTACAAGACCTTGTGAACGAACTCCACCCAAATGACCAGGATTCTGCAACAAACCGCTGGATGGCAATTAAACTGCTAGAGGGAGATGATGAGATCCTGAGCCAAGAAGGAGAACACAGCCATCTGATTGAAATGGTTCGCCGTGAAGGTGTTAATCTTGCTAGTGAGCATGGTCAGAGTTGTAACACTCTATTTGCTGATGCCCGCTATGGATTTATCAATGGTTTAATGGCCGAATCTGTACAACGAAGTGAAGCAGGTTCTCGTCGTCAAAGCATTACCCATACGTTAGACGAAGTATTTTTAAACCGCTTCTTTGGTCTACCAATTTTTCTCGGCCTATTGTGGTTGATGTTCCAAACTACTTTTAGCCTGGGAGAAATTCCCATGGACTGGATTGATGGTGGAGTTGGAGATTTTGGCGCGTTTGTTTCTGCATCTCTGCCTGAAGGGATGGTACACGATTTGATAGTAGATGGTATTATTGCTGGTGTAGGTGGCACTATCATTTTTCTGCCCAATATTGTAATCCTGTTTTTTTTCATGGCTCTTTATTCAGAGTCTGGCTATCTAGCTAGAGCTGCTTTTTTGATGGATCGTGTAATGCACAGTTTTGGTCTACACGGTAAAGCTCTTATTCCAATGGTTATGGGTTTTGGCTGTAACGTACCAGCTGTAATGGCAGCCAGAACAATAGAAAGTGACCGAGCACGAATGATCACTATTTTGGTCAATCCATTTATGCTCTGTGCTGCCCGTTTGCCAGTATTTATTCTATTTGCTGGTGCTTTTTTTGCTGAAACAGCTGGTACTGTGGTCTTTGCTATGTACATGCTCAGTATTATGGGGGCAATGCTGGGTTCTGTTATCCTGAGCCGATTTGTTTTCCCAGGTGAAAATGAAGCTTTTGTTATGGAGCTTCCCCCTTATCGACTTCCGACTCTACGGTCTATCTTGTCCCACATGTGGGACAAGGGCATGAACTTTTTGAAAAAAATAGCAGGTATAATTCTGGTTGGCTCCATCGTTCTATGGTTTGCACAAGAGTTTCCACAAAACTCTGTCGCTCTTGAAAAGATTGATCAAGAGATATCTCAAATACAGACACAACCTGAAGATCAAGCAAGAGATGAAGAACTATCGGCTTTACAACTAAGACGTGGTGAAGAACATCTCTCAGGTAGCTATTTGGGACAGATTTCTCAATTTATTGCACCTGTTTTTGCACCACTAGATTTCAACTGGAAAGATACAGTAGCAATTCTCACTGGTCTTGTAGCTAAGGAGGTGGTGGTAGCAAGTTATGCAGTTATCTATTCTCAAGGTGAAGATGAGGATGCGGAATCAGATAGCCTACGATCTGTTCTAGCTGGCACAATGACACCACTTGTTGCAATTGCATTTATGGTTTTTGCTCTCTTTTATGCCCCATGTTTGGCTACTATTGCCACCATACGCAGTGAAACTGGCAGCTGGAAATGGGCTGGGTTTTCAGTGGTTTTCTCTACTATGGTTGCTTATAGCCTTGCATTTTCAGTTGTTTCTATCGGTGGACTTTTTATGTAAGCCTGTGCATCACATAAATATAATCTATTTTCCTGCCAAAATAGTTCTGAAGGACAGTAGACCTTAAAAAAATTACTTTTAATAAAACTGGGGGTGACTCTCACCCCCAGTACACCATGCATTATTTCCAGACAGTCAAAACTACATTAACAGCAAAAAAAACTAGAAATAATTGTTTTTATAACAACAATATATCAACAATTAAAAAAATAATTAATCTGCATTATTGTATACAAATTAAAGGAAAAATGATGAAAAAAACTGCATTACCTGCGATGGTTGCCCTTCTAGCCATGACAACAGTAGCAACAGCTCAAGCTGACTCACACCAGAGTGCCACAAAATGGACAGATAACATTACAATAAGTGGTGCTGTAGATGTTGATGCTGTGAGTAGTAGTGACTATGCCGACGTAGATACAAGTGATATTGTTGTCTCAACTGTTGAAATTGCAATAGACGGAACTGTTAACGATTGGGTTTCTGCTAACATAACTCTACTATATGAAGAAGATGACACCCCTCTAGATGTAGATTCAGCTTCTATTACTATAGCTAACCCAGAAAAAAGCCCATTCTATTTAACACTTGGTAGTATTGGTGTACCTTTTGGCTCTTATTCTTCCAACCTACTCTCTGACCCATTGACTTTATCTCTTGGTGAAACTGTCGAAACTGCTGTCTTACTTGGCGCAGCTAACGATAATTTATCAGCATCTGTGTATCTATTTAACGGTAGTTCAAATACTGGTGATGATACTATCGACCAGTATGGTTTTGCTCTTGGTTACAGTATAACCAGTGGTGATGTTAGTGTTGAAGTAGGAGCAGGCTGGATTAACTCTCTTGAGGATTCAGATACTGTACAAGATGCGATTCCGACCCAAGTAGCAGCAATGAATGATAGTATCTCTGGTGCTGCATTTCATGCTCAATTAGGTTTTAAGGGTTTGACCATTATCGGTGAATATGTCACTGCTCTTGATAACTTTGAAACCACAGCATTAACTTTTAACGGTAGTGGAGCACAGCCATCAGCTTGGAGCACAGAGGTAGGATACACCTTTGAAATAGCCCAAAAAGAGACAACCATAGCTGCAAGTTATCAAAACAGCGATGAGGCCCTTGGTCTAGGAATGGCTCAGAGCACTTTTGTTGCTGGAGTTTCAGTTAATGTTCTTGAAAATGCTTCAACATCTTTAGAGTGGAAACGCGATACTGACTATGACAAAACAGACAGCTCTGCTGTTGATGGAGCCGCTGCCTCTGCTGGCACAGGTGAAGATCAAAACCAAGTTACCTTACGATTTAGTGTTGGTTTCTAATTAAACAATTAATTTAGAATTTTAAAATTAGATTTGAGAGTTGATGCCTTATTCAGCCAACTACCAAACCTAGGTTAATAGCAGGGTTGGAATATTTTTTTCAATCCTGCTTTTTTTTATTGTTGCAGTAAAATAATAGAACTAAATACAGGCTTATAAATCGCATATTTACTACCAGCAGCAGAGTTAATTTTAATTGGTTCTTAAGAAGTGTTATAATAATACACTAATCCAACCCATGGGAGTGTACGGTGATACTATGAACCTTAACCAGTTAAAATATACACTTGCTGTTGCTAGAGAGAAAAACTTTAGTCGGGCTGCCAAAATCTGCCATGTAAGCCAACCTTCCTTAAGTGTAGCAATAAAAAATTTGGAAGAAGAGTTGGAATTATCTCTTTTTGAACGACAAAAAAATGAAATAAGGATCACCCGACAAGGTGAAAAAGTTTTAGAACAGGTTCAAAAAGCTCTAGAAGAGATTGAAAAAATCAGAGGCGTTGCCCAAACTGGGAATGATCCTTTATCTGGTCAGCTACGAATTGGTGCAATTCTAACTATTGGTCCTTATCTATTCCCCGGTATCATCCCAACTTTCCATGAAATTGCACCACGAATGAAACTGCTATTGGAAGAAAATTTCACCACAGTTCTCACAGAAAGGCTCAAACGGGGAGAGTTGGATGCCATTTTTATCGCCCTGCCCTTTCAAGAGCATGGTATTGAGGTCTTACCTCTTTATGATGAACCATTCGTAGCAGCCGTTCCTGCAGGTCATAAATGGCAAGACAGATCAGATCTAGTAGGAACAGAACTGGCTCACGATGACCTTATTTTACTGGGTAAAGGAAACTGTTTCCGAGATCAGGTTCTAGAGATTTGCCCAGACTGTATGCGTGTGGATGACACAGCTTTAGGAGCTGGAAATATCATTGAAGGTAGTTCTCTTGAGACCATTCGGCATATGGTAGCCACCGGAGCCGGTATTACTGTACTGCCTATCACATCAATAAATACACTTTTGTGTAGCACAACATCTTGCCCTGCTAAAGAAAATCAGCTTGTCAGGTACGTTACTTTTGCTGACCCACAACCAAACCGGAAAATAGCATTAGCATGGCGCAGCTCTTATCCACATAAAAAAATCATAGAAGCCCTCATTGAGGCAGTTCGCAAGTCTCCCCCTAGTGGAACAAACCTTCTGCCACTGTGATAGGCAGAAACTATCAATAGTATAATTAAATAGTATTGTACAAATTGATAGAGTTTGACTATAAACAGCCCATAGTTTGATTATTCATCAAATTTACAACCTGATTTATTGTCATTTATAGGAGACTGATATGGGTAGCAAGACAGAACAAAATCTACAGGATGCCTTCGCAGGTGAGTCACAAGCCAATCGTAAATATCTGGCCTTTGCCGCAAAAGCCGAAAAAGATGGTTTTGGGCAAGTAGCTAAACTATTTAGAGCAGTAGCTGAGGCTGAGACCATACATGCCCATAGCCATTTACGTGTTCTAGATGGTGTAAAAGAGACCACTGAAAATCTACAGGCTGCTATGGCTGGAGAAGATTACGAGTTTACAAAGATGTATCCTGAATTTATAAAAACAGCTGAGGAAGAGGGCAATCAAAAGGCTGTAAGATCCATGCGTTTAGCTATGGAGGTGGAAAAAGTCCATCACGATCTATTTAAACAAGCCATGGAATCTGTGCAAAATGGAACAGATCTGGAGAGCTTGGAAATTTATGTCTGCCCCATTTGTGGACATACAGAAATTGGTAAAGCACCAGACAACTGCCCAGTTTGCAATGCCAATGGAGAGAAGTACCAAGCAGTTGCCTGATGCATTGATCTTAGGGGGCGGATTAAACCGCCCCTATCAATTAATAGGTTATCCTCGTAACCAATAATGAGCAGTAATAATTTATATAGATAGATAGAGCTTTTGCAGAAGAAATTCACAGGCTCATTCTAAGGCTTACTTTGAACTTTTGGCAGAAAACTGATAGTACCTTTTTTTCATCAAGCTCTATGCAACTTAGTTAGTTTAATTAATGCCTTTGTTTAATAATTCAGCAATGACTCGGTTCATCTCATCAATATCAATGGGTTT
>JADGBW010000191.1 GCA_015231305.1 Magnetococcales bacterium
GGTATTAATATTGATTGAACCTAAAGGAATATTAGAGATGGTTATAGGTTTTTTTGTCTCTGGGATAATATATAGTGCCGGGGTTTTAATCATGGTCTATTATCAGCCGAGAGTTGCTGGGCTTGGCCATGAAAATGTGCAACAAGGGTTGCGGTATCTCAAATTATTCAAAAAACAATAATATAATTATATATAAATCAGTTAATGTTGATAACAATGTAAATATATTATTAATCCAAAGTCGTATTTACACAAATATTTGACTATTTGATGTCTGAATTATCAACTATAGAAAAAACATTACTCCCTTATTACAGAACAAAGTGGCTGTTATTGAGGATGAAATATGCTACGGTGGAACTATTTTAAAAAATGTAAGTATAGTTTATTTTCATACAGGATAACCTTGTTTTATGTCGAATAACCCATCTCTAACTTTCTCCCGGATTGAGATCATCTTTCAGAAATTTTTTCTCTTTTTCCAGGATAAAAGCCAAAGGATCAACAGAGGCGACATAGCTCTAATTGTTTATGATTTTGATGGTGTTATGACTGACAACCGGGCTTTACAGCTTCAGGATGGAACCGAAGCAGTATTTGTTAATCGTGGCGATGGTTATGGTGTTAGTCAAATTAAAAAAATGGGTATAAAACAATTAATATTGAGTACTGAGACAAACACAGTAGTTGCAGCACGAGGGAAAAAGCTGAACATTGAGGTTATCCAAGGTTCTTCAGATAAGAAGACAGCTCTGACAGCCTATTGTGGTGAGCTTAATATTGATCTTGCAAATGTGCTATATGTAGGCAATGATCTTAACGATCTTCAGGTTATGCAGGTTGTGGGTTTTCCTGTTGCTCCTTTAGATGCCCATCCATTAATTATAAAAATTGCCAAGCACGTTACGATGGCCAAAGGTGGGTGTGGGGTTATTAAAGAGCTGTCCGAAAATGTAATTATATAACAAAACCATTTTCGGATATTTTGTTAGTGTTGAATACTGAGTATTTTACCGACGTTTTAAATGATGATATGGCATGTTCTGTTATTTTTTGTATGAGTAAGAAGTTAACACTTTATTGGCTGGTAGGTGCTCTACGGGCTCAAAGCCTTGATAAATCAATGTACTATCTGTAGATTAGTGTTTTTTTAGAACTATATTTAGTTAGTTCTTTTGGTTATATTTATTATAACAGCGGTATGCTCAGTTAACATGCCATTTCACTAGAGTAGTGGTTTTTTTAATACATAATAGAGTGATAGACGATTTATTGATATTTAAGAATAGCATCACATTTATCTAATTGATTTTGGCATTTAAGTTTTTGGGTTTTATGGTCTAGCCAAAACTTGATAAACAGGTACTATTGTTACTACTACTCTTTAATAATTATTTTTATAAAAGGTATTTTTTATACAATGAGCATTTTTATTATCGCTGAGATAGGTATTAATCATAATGGCGACCTCGATATTACAAAGAAGTTAATTGATGTCGCTAAAACAGCAGGAGCAGATGCGGTTAAATTTCAAAAACGGACCATTGATGCTGTTTATACAAAAGAGTTACTGGACTCACCAAGGGAAAGCCCTTGGGGTACTACTCAGCGAGAACAAAAAGAAGGGTTGGAGTTTAGTGAAAAAGAGTACCAGGAGATAGATAGTTATTGCCGTAAGAAAGATATTGCATGGTTTGCCTCAGCTTGGGACCTTGATAGCCAGAAGTTTCTGAGACAGTTTGATTGCAAATATAATAAAGTTGCTTCAGCTATGTTAGTATATGAGCCGTTGTTGCGAATGATAGCAGAGGAGAAAAAACATACATTTATCTCTACTGGTATGAGTGATATTACTGATCTTGACCGCGCAGTTGCTATTTTTAAAGAAGCTGGCTGTCCATACGAAGTTATGCACTGTGTCTCGACATATCCTTTAGATGAAGGTGATGCTAACTTGAAGCGTATAGATAGTTTACGCAACCGTTATGGCTGTAATGTGGGTTACAGTGGCCATGAAGTTGGTCTAGCAGTTTCATATGCAGCAGCAGCACTTGGTATTACCTCTTTAGAACGCCACATAACCTTAAATCGCTCTATGTATGGGTCTGATCAAGCTGCTTCTGTTGAACCAGCCGGATTTACCATGTTAGTAGGGGCAGTTCGTAAAATTGAAAATGCTATGGGCGATGGGTCTTTTGATGTTAACCAAAAAGAGCTAGAAATAGCTAAAAAGCTCCGCGCTCATATTCCTAGCTGATTTATTTGAAAATATTTTTTAGGTATTGGTCTCTATCTTATGGCTGGATATTTTACCAGGCCAGAGAGGAAGAAAATGCAAGAAGATGATTTTTTAGTACCGATTCTAGTTGATAATAGGGAGTGGCGGAAAAAATGTCCTGAGAGAGATTCTCATGATCTCTTGGTTGCTAAAGAAGCACAAGTTTTACCTAAACACAATGGTGTGGTGCGTGATCCAAAAATTGTAGATTGGGTAAATTGTTCAATCTGCGGCAAGCAGGGTTGTAGGCAACTATTCTGTAAGCAGGGCTTTATTTATGTGCAGTGTGAAAATTGTGACCATGTCTATGTACAAAACCGTATTCGATATTTAAATCAATTATACAAAGAGTCCGAAGCTGATGCAGCTTTTGTGAAATTACAGAAGAACAGTAATCATCTTGATTATTGGACGCGAGTTTATAAAAAATATTATTCTTTGATGAGTAATTTCACTGGACCAAATCAAGAAATTCTAGATATTGGGTGTGGTGTTGGTTCTTTTCTCAATTATGTTAACCAGCATTACTCCGCTACAAACCTACACGGCCTGGAGTTGAACCTTGGTGCTGCTAAATATGTAAAACAAATAGTTGGCCCAGATAGATTTTATGACCAACCGATTGAGGATGTTGAGTTCAATACTCAATTTAACCAGGTCTATATGTGGGGAGTTTTAGAGCATCTATCTGACCCTACAACAGTTCTTAAAAAAATACGTGACATTCTATCTGATCAAGGATATCTGCTGTTTTTAATACCAAACTTCAGTAGTCGTGCTGTAAAAATATTAGGAGCACAGACACCAACATTTGAGCCAAGAAATCATATCCAGTTTTATACTAAAAAGAGCTTGGAGCTGCTCTATAAAAATGTTGGACTTAAGAGTGTAGGTGTCTATTATGAGTTACCAGTAATTGACCTTATGTATCCTTTTATTGATTATTCCAAAGAGTTAGCATTGGAAATTAGTAATAATGGAGAGGGTTATTATGAGGTTCATATAGCAAAGAAACTCTAGTCAGAATAGTTTTTACTTAAATTAAATAGCATAATTTTTAGGACAAAAGAGTGTTTCTTGTTACAACTTCTGATGAGAGAACCTGGAAAACAGATGAAAACATTTTGTTTTTGGGTGAGTGGTGTAGGCTTTATTCAAGAAAACAGGAATGGTCAAAGCTAAATCATGAAGTTTTGCCATATCATTGGAATAATAGGAAAAAACTCTATAAAGATTCTAAATATTTGGTTGGCATCTATGAAAAATATTTAGAGCTATATGCAGAAAAACTAAACAAAATTCATGGCTATAATCACAGTTTACGGTACTGGCGGATAGTGATCGGGCCTTGGCTGCATTTTTTTATAGAAACCATATATGATCGCTATATATCTATAAAAGCATGCAGAGACCGTGGTGACATTAACTCAGTATGGTTATTGCAGTCTGACCCTTGGTGTTGGGTTCCTAATGATAGTTTGCAGTTATATGAATATGCTTATACAGATGCTTGGAATGGCTTTATATATGGGGAGATTATTAAATTTCTAGATTGTATACCATATAAAGAGATAAGCATCGATAACTCACCTCCTAATGCTTTAAAGGTTTATAATAAAAGCTCAATACCTAAATCCTTGTTAAAGTTCTTGCTTTTATATTCGAATACTATTCCTGACAGTTGGAAAAAAATTGTTTTTTTTGATAGTGGTTTTGGCGAGTATTATATGGTCAGCCTTTCCTTAAAATTAAAGCAGATTCCATTCTGGTTTAATAGTATTAATATAGAAAACCCTGAGGCAGTACAAGGCTTTAGACAAAATTTGATACTATCATCAGCAAGTAGTGAGTTTGAGAAGTTGCTTGAAAAGTTAGTACCTATTCAGATGCCAAAAGTTTATTTGGAAGGGTATCTTAAGAGACGACAAAGCTTGTTGAGTCACTACCCAAAAAAACCAGAAATTATTGTTACAGCTAATGGTTATAATAGCAACGATACCTTTAAAATTTGGGCAGCAGAAAAAACAGCTCAAGGTGCAAAGCTGGTTATTGTTCAGCATGGTGGGTTGTTTGGGTCTGCTCTTTGGGTGCAGTGGGAAGACCATCAAGTTGCCATAGCAGATAAATTTTATATTTGGGGTAAAAGCAATAGAAAAGAGCCTCATGTAATAAAAATATCTGGTGGTAAATTAGTGAGAGCCAAAAAGAGAATTAAAGCAAAAGATGGTGGATCATTGCTTCTAGTTCTTGCTGAAATACCAAGATATTCTACAGCTCTTTATAGCGCACCTTTATCAACAATGCTGTTGGATTATTTTTCTGACCAATTTCTTTTTTTGCAACATCTATCAAAACCAGCTTTAGAACTAATGAATATCAGAGTTTTTAGGCGGGATTTTGGTTGGGGGATGAAACAGCGTTTACAGGATGAAGGCTTTGGTCATCTTATTGATTCTACTGGACAGAGCTATTGGCAAGCTTTGAATAAGAGCAGAATATGCATTTCAACCTATAATGCAACTACTTATCTCGAGACTTTTGCAGCAAACTATCCAACAATTATATATTGGAACCCGGACCACTGGGAGTTGCGACCTGCTGCCCAACCACATTTTGATGCTCTTCGCCAAGAGGGTATCCTCCATGATACGCCTCAATCAGCAGCTTATCAGCTAAACAAAATTTATGCTGATCCTCAGCAATGGTGGCAGCAAGCAAATGTACAAGACGCTAAAAATAAATTTTGCTCGGCGTTTGCTGATGTAGGTCCCGATTGGCAAAATGAGTGGGTAAGAGAGCTAAAAAAATAGCTAATAAAACAAAATCATATATCAACTTATTTCACAATTTTGGTTTTTGTATATTATCTTTTATACACTCAGCCAGCCTTTGACTTGGTCCCTATATCTGCATAATGCTCCGGCATGATCTCCATCAGTGGCTCTTGCTGGTTGTAGAATATATCGGCCTTGGTAGTTGTGTTGTTCTAGTAGTTTAAATACTTTGGGAAGGTCTGCATTTCCTTCGCCAAATGGTACGGTTGTACCCCCTAGCAGGCGGTCCTTAACATGTACGTTATATATACGAGACGCATAGGTGCTTATTTCTTCTTGAGGGTCATAACCCAAGGCAGAGCTATTGCCAGAGTCATAATTAATGCCGAACCATTGCGGGTCTAGTTGATCTATAAGTTTTTTTAGACGATCAGGGGTAAAATCAGACTCAAAAACAAATACAGTATTTGCCTCTTTCAAATGGTCAACCATCTTTTCAAGGCCACTGAATAGGTTATCCATCTGTTGTTGGTTCTCTAGCTGCCCATTATCAACTAAAGGGACTACTATATATCCAATTTCCAACTCACCAGCAGCAGCAATTATTTTGGACATGTCATCGAGGAGCTCTTCACTTTTTTTACCATCAGCTTTCCAAAATGGGCTATGCATAAAACAGTCACCTGTTAATGAGGTTAACTGGAGCTTATGTTTTTGGCAGAGAGCGCGAATTTCAGTGCGACCTTCTGGTATCATTAATGGATTTTTTAGTAAGGGTTCTTGGCTACCAATAGTCCACTCCATACAGGGGAATCCGTGTTGTTCTGCTAACGGGAACTCATCTCGCCAATGCTCCATTGGAAAAGCCTGGATCTGCCCATCTATGATTGGTGAAAGCCGTCCTTGTATAAATCCGATATCTTTCATGGTTCCTCGCTCAAAATAATTAATCTGATGGTATAACCCTTAAATAATCTGGTA
>JADGBW010000192.1 GCA_015231305.1 Magnetococcales bacterium
TCGGCCCCTGCACTCGCGCTAGCACCAGCATCTGCTCCTGGAGCCTCAGCACCAGGACCACCAGGACCACCAGGTCCGCCGGGTCCACCTGCTTCTGCTCCGGCATCTTTATAGATAGCCTCGCCAAGCTTCATGGAAATTTCCATCAATGCTTGGGTTTTGCCTTCAATTGCTTCAGCATCATCACCTTCAAGTGCTTTTTTAACTTCTGCTACAGCAGCCTCTACCTGAGTTTTCAGGTCAGCATCAATTTTGTCTTCATTATCTTTGATGGACTTCTCTGTTGAATAAACCAAAGAGTCAGCTTGGTTACGAGCATCAATGAGCTTACGTTTTTTTGCATCTTCTTCTGCATTAGCTTCGGCTTCATTCACCATTTTTTCAACTTCTTCGTCAGTTAGACCGCCAGAAGCTTTAATTTGGATAGACTGCTCTTTGCCTGTTCCTTTATCTTTAGCAGAAACATGCACCATACCGTTTGCATCAATGTCGAAGGTTACTTCAATTTGTGGTACACCACGAGGAGCTGGAGCTATTCCTACAAGATCAAATTGACCGAGCATTTTACAATCAGAGAACATTTCACGCTCACCTTGTGCTACCCGGATAGTAACAGCAGACTGGTTGTCAGCAGCGGTGGAGAATACCTGAGATTTTTTAGTTGGAACAGTAGTATTTTTTTCAATAAGCTTGGTTAATACACCACCAAGAGTCTCAATACCTAATGATAGTGGAGTTACATCAAGTAACAGAACATCTTGTACGTCACCTTTTAGAACGCCGCCCTGGATAGCAGCACCAATAGCAACAACCTCATCAGGGTTTACGCCTTTATTAGGATCTTTTCCAAAAAACTCTGACACTACCTGTTGTACCTTGGGCATTCTGGTCATACCACCAACCAAAATAACCTCATCTATCTCTTGTGCTGAGAGAGACGCATCTTTTAACGCTAGACGACATGGCTCTAATGTACGTTGAACAAGCTTGTCAACCAATGACTCTAACTTGGCACGGGTTAAGTTGACATTAAGATGTTTAGGACCACTAGCATCTGCGGTAATAAATGGTAGGTTAACATCGGTTTGTGTGCTGCTAGACAGCTCAATTTTAGCTTTTTCACCAGCTTCTTTAAGACGCTGAAGAGAGAGACCATCTTTACGAAGGTCAATACCGTTATCTTTCATAAATTCTTCAGCAAGATAATCGATAATTGCTACGTCAAAATCTTCACCACCCAAGAAAGTATCACCGTTGGTGGACTTAACCTCAAAAACACCATCGCCAATCTCAAGGATAGATACATCAAAAGTACCACCACCAAGATCGTAAACTACTATGGTTTGAGAGCCTTTTTTATCTAGACCATAAGCCAAAGCAGCAGCGGTTGGCTCGTTGATGATCCGCAGGATGTTCATGCCAGCAATTTTACCAGCATCCTTTGTGGCTTGACGTTGTGCATCGTTAAAATATGCAGGAACCGTAATAACAGCGTCTGTTACATCTTCTCCGAGATAATCTTCAGCAGTCTGCTTCATTTTTTGCAGAATCATTGCTGAAACTTCAGCAGGGCTTACCTTTTTATCTTCTAACTGAACCCAAGCATCGCCATTATCAGCTTTAACAATATCAAATGGGACCATGTCTTTATCTTTTTGCGTCATTGGATCTTCAAAACGACGACCAATTAGACGTTTGATAGCATATAGAGTATTTTTCGGGTTGGTTACCGATTGCCGCTTGGCTGCTTGTCCAACCAGACGTTCCCCACCACTAACCTGAGCCACCATTGAAGGGGTAGTACGGTTACCCTCACTATTCTCAATAACTTTGGGATCACCACCCTCAATTACTGATACACAAGAGTTTGTGGTACCTAGATCAATTCCAATTACTTTACCCATTTTATAATTTCCCTTTTTTCGACGCCTGGTCTTAATTTAGTCATTTATGCAAAATTACAGCTTGGTTACTGTCCTGCTTACGTTTTGTGATATGGAAACTCACAACCCTTATGTCAAGAGTAACAAGCAATTTTTTATAATTTTTATGAAAGTTAACTTTTGGCAACCCCAACCATAGCTGGTCGAAGAAGACGATCGTTGAGGGTATAACCTGTCTGCATCTCTTGAGCAACGTAGCCAGGCTCAACATCAGTAGTGTCCAGTTGAACTACAGCTTGGTGTAGATTTGGGTCAAACTGCACATTTTCGGTTTTTATCTTAACAATGCCGTGTTTATCAAAAGCGCGATACAGCTCTTGTTGCACCATTTCCAAACCAGATCGCATAGACTCAATAGCCGGATCTTCACTATCTGTCATTGCATCTAAAGCTCGCACCATGTTATCTGCCACAGGTAAAAGATCACGGGCAAAACCTTCAATTGCAAAAGATCTAGCTTGTTTTACTTCACGAATAGTTCTTTTTCGTAAATTTTGCATATCAGCAACACAGCGCAAATATTCATTATGGTTTGCCTCAGCTTTTGCCAGGGCATCTGTGTATAATTTCTCTAGAGAAGGTGGCGGTACATAACCATCTTCATCATCATCTCCATCTTTTGAATGGTCATCAGAGTTTTCAGTGTCATCATTTTCTGATGCACCATCGGCTTTTTCAGAACCATCAGCCTCTTGTTCGTTTGGCTCGTCCTCTACTATCTCTCCTACAAGTGCTTCTTCTTTATCTTCAGTTTCAGAGTCAGAATTTATATTACTATCTTCTGTGGTATCTACTGGCTCTTGATCTTGCTTCTTCTTTTTTTCCTTGCTCATAATATAGTAAAACTCCAACTCAATATTTTAATCAACACACCAACCAAATATTTTTGTGTTAAATTTTTCCAGTCGGCGAAAGATAACAACGGGATATTAAACTGTCAACATAATGAAAGTTACAAAATTTATTGTGTCTACCATATATTAAGGTAGGCACTCATCAAGAAATTGCTAATTATTTTTTAATAAAATGTAATTTCTTGAGCAATAGTATGTTTCATGGGAATAGGCTAGACCACAAAAACATTGTTTTTATGTTGAAAAAAAAATTTGTTATTTGGATTTAAAAACCAAGGGTTGGTAAATAGAGGTTAAGCTAGCCAACCCTTGGGTTAGGTCGCAAGAAACTTGTGACCATTATTGCAAAGTGTTTAGTAAGAACAAACTACTTCCCACTACCACTTGTTTAAAAAAACATTAACTTTGATACCGGAAACCAAAACAAGGGGGGGGGGAGGTTTGGTTTCCGGCATCTTGAACAGTGATGTTGCCATCAGCCATTCATTTTCAAATGACGGAAATATATTGCCACATCCAATATATATTTGTCACGGATTTGAGATAAATATATTTAGATTTTATTGCTTTTCTTACAATACGTTTACAAAGAAGTGGTTTTGACATATTTATTTTCAATAAGTTACAATACTTTACAATTATAAAAAAAACCACCATTTTGCATAAAACTCTCAAAATTTGCAGTTTATTTTAGCAAAAACACACTAATATGCAGATCATTTGATTAAAAAACAGACATGCACAATCCTCTTTCTTTTCAAAGATGAGTATTTTAAAAAATTAGTTCATATTTAGTTGGTTTATCTGTTATATATACCCTGTAAACATGTTATTTGTTTTCTTACAATGCTTTAGATCTTTGTTATTGGTAGTTTCATTTAACCGAACTTCAAAGAACTTTATAAGCAAAAAAATGGATATGAGTGAATGTTAAAAACAGCTGTTGCCACTTTATTTCTTTGTATTATCTGTCTTGTTATATCACCAGGATACCTACAAGCAGAGACTTTATGGGCTAAAAAGTCTGGGGTCAAAATGACCAAAGAATCTTCTAGAAAGTCCAAAACAGTAACAAAACTCAAAAAAGGTGTGGCAGTTACACTTATAAAAAAGAGTGGTCGTTATTATAAGGTAAAACTTAGCAAGCGAATTTCTGGTTGGGTTTACAAATATCACTTAACTAACAAAGCACCTAAGAGTCGCAAAAAAAGTGACTCTAAAAGGCTATTAGCAACTCTGGGGGGTGGCAGTGCTGTTTCGGTGCATGAGTCAAGCTCTAGTGGTAGTATAAGGGGCATGCAAGCAACTTCACAAAAGTATGCAAATACTAAAAAAATAAACAAAAGACATGTACAAGCTTTAAAAGCTATGGAAAATTTTAGTGTTTCTGACAGTGATTTAATGAAATTCCAGAAAAATGGTAAAATTGGTGAGTTTTCAGGAGCAAGATTATGAGACCCTACCCTTTAGCTCTATTTATAGTACTAACTATTTTGTTAGCTGTACCATTTAAAACCACCAGTGCCGGTTTTTTTGATCAAGTAATAAAAGAAGCTATTGATAAAGAGGTTAATAAACAGATAGAAAAACATAGCCCACCAAAAAAGGAACCACCGCCAGCTGATGACTATGAACAAAAATCCAACTCCAACAATGGTGGTTTAATAGGTGGCCTTGGAGGAATGCTTGGGGTTAGCCAGAAAAATTTGAATTTGGTTAATAAAGGAATACAAACTCTGCAAGCTATGCAACCCATAGATGAAGAGGCCGAAAAAATATTGGGGGAGTCAGTCGCTCTTGAGGCATTTAGTCGTTATGGTGGGCTTTATAATAACAAGGCTCTTACTAAATACGTCAACTTGGTTGGTAAAACTGTAGTTGAGGTATCTAGCCGCCCTGATCTTGAGTATCATTTTGCTATTTTAAATAGCAAACAATTAAACGCTTTTGCAGCTCCTGGTGGCTACATATTTGTAACCAAAGGGTTGCTTGCCAACCTACGCAATGAGGCTGAGTTAGCTACTATTCTTGCCCATGAAATTGCCCATGTTGATCACAAACATATGCTTAAAACTTTGCAGAGAAGTTCGCTTTTATCCAATGTTTCAGAGTTATCTTTAACAGTAATGAACAAAGACCCAAAAATGCTAAGTGATGTTATAGATAAAGTTTCAAACCTGTTATTTACCCATGGTATTGACAAAAAGTTAGAACACGAAGCAGATTATTATGGAGTAAAATATGCCTACGATGCTGGTTATTCGCCAAATAGCATTGCTAACTATCTAAAACGTCTTAAAAAACGTAGGGGTAAGAGTAAGTCTGTATTTTTTACTACTCACCCACCAATTTCAGAACGTATTAACAGGGTAGAAAATCAACTTTCAGAGTTAGATGACTCTGCAAAATTGGCTGTGTTACAAAAACGCTTTGCAAGACACATGAAATCTCTGTAATTAGTGTTATTGATTAAATTTTAAACTAAATGATATCATTATGAAAAAGATAAGCAAAGTAGTGTTACTTAGTGTCACTGCTCTGTTTATCTCCTTGTTCCCTATTATTCAAATAGTGGTCTCATCAGAGCTATTCCGCATTAAAACCACGGCTTTAATCTCCCAAAAACTACCGGGAGAAGTACAGATAAAATCCATATCTTTTGGTTTTATAGATGGCTTATTAATAAACGGCTTTATTTGGCATCATGGTGATAGTAGCTCTATTAAAATAGACAAACTATTACTTGATATTCATTGGTTAGACCTTGCTTCGGGTTCTTTAACCATTAAAGAGATGTTAATAGATGGCAGCCGTATTGATTTAAAACAGACTGATATAAATAATATAAGCAGTAAAATTAATAAAGCAGAACCAACTACCACTATATCTAACGAGAAAAAACCAGCTGAAGAGCCAGCTACAACTAATGAGTCAACACCAAGTTTTCCCTTAAAGGTTGATATTAGAGCTATAAAGCTTGCAAAAATAAATGTTGATTTTAGCCCATCTACTAGTCAAAAAATTCAACTTCATAATTTTAACTTTGATACAGCCATTAAATTAAACGAAGAAGGGGTTGATATAAGAAGCATAATAAGGATAGATAATTTTGCATTTAATGATGCAGACAAAAAAATATCTACCCCTATATCAATGCTTATAAATTTAAAAAGCGACCTTGCAGCCCAACAGGTTAACCTAGGCCAAAGTAATTTAAAAT
>JADGBW010000013.1 GCA_015231305.1 Magnetococcales bacterium
AAGAGCAATGTAGTAAAATCGAATGCTATTGGTCAATGGATTCTCCCAAGTAGTTGAGCGTATTAACGACAAATTAACTGCTAGCGTAACTTAATATCCATTAACGTATAGAGCAAGGAATTGGTTTAAAAAAGGGATAAATCCTCTGCATTTTATATTTATTATTCAATTGTTTCAACTATAGCTAAGTATCCCTCGGTCGTCCCAGGTTTGATCGAAGGCTATTTTGCCGTTGGCGTATAGGGTGGCGGTGGATTCGTCTGAATGTATGGCTGTTCTTTGTATTAGCCACACTGGGCTTGCTTCGCTGCTGCCGGGGTCGGCACGACCTTTGTAAATATATTTGGTGGTATCTACAGTTGTTGACGCTGTGCGGGTGGTTAATAGAGTTTTGCTTTCTAACAAGTTATTTAGCTTGCTTTTATCAATGTGAGTTGGGTTTGGCATTATAGGCTCCTTATTTTATTATGTTTTTTTACTAATGGTTAATTTTGAAGTTTGAGTGTTGTTATTAATTGAGTGGAATAGTTCTATAAGAAGCCCTCTAAATGTACGACCATATAGGGCATCGTGAACCTCTATTAACTGACCGGGAGCAAGACCAGGGCGGAATATGGTTGTAACCTCTACTATCTGTAAAGCCTCTCCTAAATCAAGTTCTTGTTGAGCGCGAGCATTTAATGCTGCTTCACTGCTTAAAAGTGGGGCAATAATATCTTTAGTTGGGCTTTGACCACTGTTTCTTTCAGCAGTTATTGATTTTATTGTTGTGTTGTTGGCCTCACAACTACTTGAGAAAACCACAGGAAAACTATTTTGCCCGCCAAGCGTAAGAGGAGCCATGTATTGATAGCTGTGGCTTTTTGCTTTACCAATAATTTTGAGTATAGAAACCCCTTTTATAGAGGTGGTTATTTGTTGCCCATCACCATCTAAAGCGGGAGTGCCAAGGTCACTACCTAACCATAGGTATTGTTCAATATGTTCTATGGGTCTTGTTAGTTTTGCTTGGGTTTCATTTAAAAAGGTTAAATATTGGGTGTCCGTATAAATAACCTCACCATTATTAACAATATTTGCTGTTGATGGTGTTATGGCAGTTGGTACAATACCGGGAGAAGGTGTGAGCAAAATGTGTGTTGTATCTCCTGGTTGAAATTTAGTTTTACCGCGGTTGGGGCTATCTTCTCTGCTATCTAAATCTATAGCTAAAAAGCCTCCGTTTTGCTTAGGATCTTGGTTGTGAATAGTAACTTTATCGAATTTATTTGTGCTTTGGTAGCTCTCTGAAATACCTAAATTATCCGTGGTATCGGTAAATATATGGTCAGGTGTTGCATTATCGAACTCTACAGGGCTAATGGGAAATTTTTCTCGAATTATAATAGCACCATCAGGTCCACTATTTACAACACCGCCAGCAGAAGTTACGATGTCATAGGCAGCCTGTATTGGAGTTTTGTTTGTAAAGCTTAATTTGCCAGCTTCTATGGGCCAATCAATCTGTTGCCAAACTGTTGTCTCATCTAAAATTTCTTCAACAATCTCCTTTGCCTGTTTTGTTTTATTCCAATCTCTATTTATAACTGTTGCTCTTGGATATTCATGTTTTACAATAGGGCTTTTTGCAGTTAGAGTTCGTGAATGTTTATTATAGCCTTCTCGTACCACTCTTTTTTCATCAACTATTAAAACAAAAACCTCACCAGATACATCCAGGTTAAACTGCTCATCAATGTTGAGGTTTTGCCAGCTGCTCTCATCTGCAAAAACCATCTCTACCTGCCAGCTATAACTATCTTGTGAAGTTTGTATAGTGAGGTTTGAAACATTAATGGGCAGACCATTTAATTTTATTATAAGAGGAGAAATTTGTTGTAGGTTCGTGGTTTGTAATATATCCCAATATTTATGTTGAAAAACGTAAATGGGATTAAATTCCAGAAGGTCGGAAATTTGCCTTAACACCATAGATATTGGATATGTCTGGCTATATGTTTGTTTTAAGATAGTTGTTAAATTAGACCTTATTGCCCACTCTTGTGGTTTGCTGCTGCTCAATTGAAAATATATGGGTTGCCTGGAATAGCTCAAGAGCCATCTTTTAAAGGGCTGTTGCTGTAAACATGTTAAGGTTATGCCAAAGTTGTGTTGGTTTTTTACCTCTACACAAGGGGAGTAGGGTAGCGCAAATTCTTGTGTTAACGATATTGGATATGTTTGAATATTGCTTTTAAGAATTGCTGTGGAATAAGGTTTGTAAAGCCACTTTTCTATAAATAAACCCAGTGGGGCTGGCTGTTGGTTTATTGTTGCAAAATTTATATCAAAAGGCTTGTTTAGTTGGTTTGTGGCAATTGGGCCTGGTATTTCAAATGACTTGTCAACACCGCCACTCCAATCGGTAATACCGCTCCATACGGCTTCTTGGGTCCAGTCTGCACCATTATCAGAAGATGATAAGGTGAAATCTTTTGGGCACTGGCTACTGTAACGAGGTAAAAACCAGAGCTGTTTTATATCAACATCACCACCTGAAAAATCATATTGAAACCAGCATGTTTCTGATGGTCCACCGTTGCTCCAATATAAGCTTGAGTTATTATCAAACAGTTTGTAGGCGGTAGAGTTGTTGTGGCTAGCTGAACTTGAACCCCCATTACATAGATCAGCACCGCCCACCACACTACGCAATTCGACTTCATAGAGTGATATAATATTGCTGGCCCCAGATGTAGATTGGGTGATAGTTATACGCCAATAGCGGTGAGTAGCCATGATGAGATTTATTCCGGCAAAGGTTGAAAGGTAATGGAGTCAAAATCTACTACGGGACTCGCTATTAATGTTGCAGTTTGATTTGAAAAAATGGGGTTTTCACCTGTGCTATAGTTAAAGCCGGATTTATCCCACTGCATCTCAGCAGTTAGGGTAAAAGATTTACCAGATATTTTTTTTGCAAACTCACTAATTGGCTGGTTTATATTCACCAGCTCTGAGCCTGGTTTTATATGATTTATTTGGTGAGAAAAACCAAAATTAGAACTACAATTTATCGATATATCACTCCACCTATCTATACATGAAGATAGGGATATTTTTAAATTAACATCAGTGTGTAATTTATATATACGATCATAAATACTGCTGGGGGTGGCAGTTGGCCGGTTAACATTATCGGGGAATTGCCACGGGGCATGAGTTGTTGATGATTCGCAGACATCTCTTATATCAAAATATCCATACCACTCAGATAAATCTTCGGTTGGTCGCCAGACAATACCTAAAATTGGGAACTTAAAATTGGCAAGAGCTTGCCCATCAATAATGGCAAAATCGGCCCTATACGGCACACTACTAAATAGGGTAGTTGTTTTTTTAAGTGTTGTTAAAGAAAACTGCTCAACCTGGTTTGTTATTCGCCAAAATGGAATTGTAATTGTGTAACTGCCAGGGGGTATTAGTTTCATGGCAGCATCTGCATGATAAGATCGATTATATATTGTGGTTAAAGTACCCTTACCATTGGTGGTTAAAAACAGTTGCAAATCTTGTTGTATTATGGCGAAGTTTTGGGCCAAAATTTTAGCGTCCAGCTCAATATGGTAATGGCTATTTTTATAGCTGTATTTTATCACCAATCCTGTGACACCCTCGCTAAAGTTAATGGTTTGAGAGTTTTCTGATAGCTGGCTCTCACCTTGAAAGATAATATCCAGGTCTTGAGTAAGAAGAGTAATTGTTATGTTTTCGTTTTTAGTTGGGGTGTACTCGTAACCGTCATCACGAATAATTTTAAAACAATAACGTTGTATTGTTGCAAAGTTTATAGCTTTGATGCGGCTAAATGGCCCAGGTGTTTTAAAAACTGTGTTGCCCATTGTTTTTTAACTATTAAAACGAAAAGTGATTTCTGGTTGATATGGGTATAGATCCCAATCTGCACTTGACTCATTGCCATCAACTCGGGATAGCTTCATGGTCAATGTTGTTGGACGTTCAACATCAATGTAAATATCATCGCTATTTTGATTAAAAATACGGTCAACTTTGGTATCACGACTTGTCTCTACATATTGAAGCTTTGCGGGTGCTTGTGATGACTTTGCACACAATACAATAGCTTCGTATTCTTCTATGGTTAGGTCCAACCTTTTGTTGGCTATCTTCTGCCAACAGGCATCCCAGAAAATGTCGGGGTCTTCAATTTGTGCTAATAACTCCATAGGCGGAGGTGGGGTTTCGTTAGCATACCCCCTTATACCAAGGGAGCCTTCGGGCCAGAACTGGCGGGCAAATGATAGCTGGGTTGCATGACCATCTGCCAAGGCAATAATATTTACTTGGGGTATGTCACAGTCCCTAATATTGCCAGCCAGCCACGCCTGTTTCATCTCAATCAACCGTTCTGGCTCCATCTGCTCTTCACCCATGTCATACTCAACTGAAAATAGGGAAAATTCAGGCTGATACTCCACCACCATTGCCCCTGTTACTGCTTTTGCATGGTGAAAAATTCCCTGACTGGGTATAAATGTTGGCGGCTCAACTTCTCCACCATTTTGGTCAAAAAACCTGGTTTTATCCACAACTACAACGGTTGGATTATCGTAGGGAAACCTTAATGACTGGCTGTTTTTATTGGTCCAGCTTAAGGTTTCACATAGTTTAGCTTGTCTGCGACCAATGGCTTTTGCACTGCCAGTGTGAACACTTAACCTTGCTGTGGTTGCTGTCTCTTTTGAACAGTACAGGCGTATACGCCTAACTCCCGGTTTTATCATCTTGAGGGTAGTTTTATACTGGTCTATGTAGTGATCTGGTGATCTGCTCCAAACTCCTACAACCTTGGGCCTAACCTGTATTGGTGTTGAGCCAAGTTCATCGCCTATCATTAGGGTAAAACTTGAGCGTTTTTGCTGGCTTAAAAAGTCTAGAGTTAAGCCGGCATTTAACTGGCTCATTCACTCTCTCCGCTTATGGCGATAACTACTTTGTTGCCAGATAGACTATCGGCCCCAGCAGGTACACTTCGTTTTTCCCAAACTGCTACAGCAGCAGGGTGGGTTTTAAATGTTATGGTTTCACTTGCAGCCCAACTTCCACCCCAAGGTGGGGTTCCATCGGTTATAGTAAAATATGGCTTGGCAAAGTCACTATTAATGGGGGCAAAATCACCACCACCAATTGCTCCACTACCAACACTACCAACTGTATCTCCAGTACAAGAAAAATTTGTTGCATCAATAAATGTGATTATCCAAGTCTGCTCTATAGTACCAATATGGTCCGTAATAGGCGGGTATGTGGTTTCATCATAGCTACCAGATGTTGATGATTCTCCCCAACTATCTGTAGTTGCCTCAATATCTGCTGCCTCAATTACAGAGGCTACTGTGGTATTGCTTGCAAGGTAACTATTAGCAAGAGATACTCCATCGGCAAAGGTTAGGGTAGCTTTATCGCCATTCCATGAAACACCAGCACTTGCTGCTAAGAGGATAAATTCACTATTACCTGTAGGATCATCAACAGTTGCTTGGTTGGATATGCGGATGAGATCCCCATCTTGAAATATATTGTGACCAGTAGCACTGTTACCTGCCTCTACATTAACTGCAATAGTTGTATCCAAAGCAGCAACATTGGCATCTAAATCACCTGCTCCATAAAAGCGGGTATAATCATCTGCCTCTGCTTGGGTATCGGTTTGCGTGCCGCTTATTAAGACAATGCTGTCATCGCCTGGGGTGTGGGTCTCAATAAATATTTTAGCATCAATTAGTTTTAAATCATCATCATTGGCGACTTTAATAAAACTTTTACGGTATTTAACAGAGCCAGAGGTACGTTCGGCTTGAGGGACATCGGGCCAGACGTTATTTTTCACCCCGTCAGGAATCTCATTGGCAGTAATACTACCACCATTGGCGGTAGTATCATTTACTATGGTTGGTTTATACCATTTGATTTCACTTGTTTGAATGGCCATTACTATTTATTCCTTGTGAGTCATTGTTTTTGTTTGCCTAAAATCGTTGGCTGTTAGAACGTGCTTACATCTGCCGAATTTAGAGTTAAATACATGTCAAACTAATTGTTCCGGTAAACTGGTTGTGATTAGGCCATAACGGAGTTAGAGATAAGGCTGGTGGTTCGTGGTGACGAAATATCACATTAAAGCTCAACTCTTCCCATATTAAGGTAAAGACAGCCCCCTGTTGGTCAGCCATCTCTTTTAGTTGATCAGCTGCTGCTAGGTCTAACCATGTTGTATCTCCCGTTGCAGCAAGGGTTATGGAATGTCCAGTAACCTTGCTGCTAAAAACCACCGGTGTTCCAGCCAAAGTCTGGGTAAAAGTCTGGTTGACGGGGGAAGTTATGTGCCTGTCTATCCATTGGAGAGAGTCTGGTAAAATTAGATTGCCAAGTTTTTTCATTAGATATTTGTTGCACCCCTAATTGTAAATCTGGTGCTAAAACGCACTTGGTAGTAACCATAGCCATTGTTGTAAACCGGGCCAGGTGCGGTTGTGAGAGCTAGTGGTCCAAAATCATTATTTGGTTGCCAGCCAATTAAGGCGGTAGCGATTGTATTTATAAGTGGACCCGCTTCAAGCCGTTCATAGGCTCCTGCTGCTGTTTGGCGTGCACAACGCACCACAATTACTAATAACCATTGCTGATCAACTACCTGTTCTTTCCCTGCTGCCATGAAGGGTTCTTGTCCGTCATAAATAAGAAAAAGGGCAGGGGTAGGGCTGGGGTGATTAATCAGCTCTTTTAAGCTGCGTGTGGTGCTGATTAATTTAAATTCATTTTCCAAATTTTTTAGTTGATTAAGTATCAATGCCTCGGCAGCAAAATAGTTATTCATGATCCAAAGCTCTTGGTTGAGATAAAGTCTTGTAAAGAGGTGCTATCAAAAATACGCTCTTTACTTTCAAATTCTGCTAACCCAGCTCCAACTTGACCTGGGCTGGTTGTTTTGAGGCATAGGTCAGCACGGTTATTAGCTAAATCGCGAAGCCAGCCAAGAGCTTGTTCATATCGTTTTTCTACCTCTTGTGGTACGGCATCGTCATAAAGCAGTCGTTGTGCCATTGTTCCACATGAACGAGGCAGGGGGCTGGCTGCAACATCAGTGTCAGTTATGGGAAGTTCGTAACGACGAGAAATATATGATTCAATAAGTAGGGTAGCCTCTGATAAAGCTGCGGTAATGCGTTCTAAGCCTTTATCGGCAGACAACATCTCCTCTTGGGAAAATGCGTCTCGGTTACCACCATCAATTGTTAAGCGCATGAGTTGGGCTGGTACTGCCACCAGATCGTCTGGAGTGGCTATTTCAGCCAGCTCTTTTGCACCATACCACCTTAAAAGATTTTGAGGTGTGGCGTAACTCATGGTCTGTTTTCCTCTTTCCACTGTTGCCAATTTATATCTCTTTCTTTAGCTGTAATACGATAACCAACAATTGCGATAAGAGCCTCTGTACGAGGTCTTCCATCCTTCATCCATAACGATTTGTCTTTAACATCTAATTCGTTTATGGCTTTACTAAGATCCGTTTCTTCTGCTTTTTTAAGCTCTTTGTTAGCAGTTTTAACCTCTGTTTGTGAAAAGGGCTTTTCTGCAATAGCAGCAGCCCTAATTAGGGCTGCTGCTTGTTGTTGTGTCATATCCACCGCTGCACCAGGAGAGTAGACTTTTGCATTGTGGCGCAAAGGTGTAAGTACAATAAACTGTGGCATTGGTCTTAAGCTGGATTTTGAATTAAATAGCCAGAAAGAATACCTGTTAAAACTGGTACTCGTTCATACGAGACTGGGAAAATCCAGCTCTTAGCATTGTTTTCGTAGTAAGGCTTCTCAACCAACGGATAACCATCCATGGTATATGTATAACCAAAAGATGGGTCTTCCATGCCTGATGGAGTGGTTGGAACATATGCCAAAATAGCGTTGTTACCCCAGATATCGATATCGTTACCATCATCATCAAAAGCAACGGCTTTACCTACCACAACTTGCTCTAAATCCAATAGTGAGGCGAGCATATCTGGTGTGACAGATTCCTTGCTGGTGTACTTAAAACGGTCGATGATAGATTGATGATTTTTCATGGCATTAAAAGCTTGAGCTGATAGCATTAGTGTGTTGGGGTAGATTCCAACAGATGTGCGTATAGCCTCTTTGCCTGTATTGATATCTTGGGTAGGATCTGAAGCTCCGTCACTCCACTGGTCTGTACCAGAAAGGGTGATTTTATGGTCAGAGTCATAGTTGGATGCATCTGTTGCTAGCTGTGCTTGGTCATATTCTAATGTTAACGATAAAGCTCGTAATGTGCTGTTAACAGAACGACCACCAAGATCGATACCAGGAATTTGAGCTGCATCACGCAGATATTCACGAGGCACTTGACCTTCAAGAGCGTCTTGCACCAAAGCAAAGCTTTTACCAAGATAACCAAAACGGATCCGTTTTGTAGCAGTGCCAGGAGCGCGACGTGATTGATATAATTTAAAGCTCTCTTTACCAAATTCTAAAATTTGACCACCAGATACAGAAACAGGAACCTTGGGAAACAGAGTGTGGCCAACGTGTTCAACATGACGATAACCTTGGGCAATTTCGGTTAGAACCGGGTCAATAACCCGAACTTGACTAGACGACATAGGCATAATAATTTTTCCTTTATTTATATTGATTTAATTAGCGGCGCAGGAGTACTTCGATCATTTTTCCCGCAGCTGAAGCAGTTTGTAGGGCATCGGCAATTACAAAATCTGGTAGTTCTGCACCCTCAAAAATGGCTCCATCGGCTGCTGTGCTGGTTACTGGAGTAGCACCTGTAGCAATTGTTAGTGCTGAAGCAGGAATAACCCTGCCTTGGTTGTCGGTTATTAGGGAATCTCCAATGCTAATAGCAGCACCTGTTTCCATAATTGCAGTACCGTTGGTTACTACCGCAACTCCGCTACCAGATTCGGCATCGGTTACACAAGCACCCATTACTTTTTGGCCCTGAGTTGTCGCTTGTACGCCATCATAGCCTATGGCTCGACTAGCAGTAACTGCACCGTTGGCTACTAAAGTTAAGGTTAAAACAGAAATATTTTGTTGGCTCATTTTGTTGTTTCCTATAAAAAAATGATTGGTTATTTATCGATGCTTAAGGCAGCGGTGAGATAGTCTATTTCATGGCTTTTAGCGTAGGCGAGAATCTTGTTGTGGGTGGTTAATCCAGCTTTATCTACCTGATACCCTCGTGGGGTTGTATAGTGATGTAGGTTGTTGTTTTCATAGGATTGTGTAGTTGGTGTGGTTTCGGCAAATTCAACTTGAACTGGCAATCTTTTTATGAATGATTGAAAATAGCTAGCAGCTTCAGATTTTTTTGCTTCACCTTCGCCCTCTGAAAACTCAATAACTCCTGACGTATCCAAGCGATCTAAAAGTGCTAATAGACCTTCTTTATCACGGGGAAGTACACGGCCCTCTTTTATTAATTGATCAATTAGCTGGCCCATACGTTGTTTTTTGTTGTCACGTTCTTGGTTATTTATCTTCTCTTCTCTTTTTGTTAGTTCATCTTCTCGTGCTTTAAGATCTTGTTGCTGTTTTTCAAGCTCTTCTTTTGTTGGCGCAAGTTGTTCTTTGGTCTGTTTTTCTGGCTGCTTTTTTTGTTGCTCATCTACTTTTTTTTCTTTTTGTTCTGGTTCCATTATTGCCTCCTGTTTTGTGGGATATTCTGAAAATTCATTGCTGTTATTTTGTTGTTTATTTTGGGGGAAGATATTCTTAGATATGGTTATTATCCCGGTCTCTTTTTCATTAAAAGAGGCTTCTGTCAGCCCTTTTATTGCTGGGGGTTGCGCCCCTAAAAAACCCACATGACGAAGATAAAAGGTTCCTGGCGCAGGGTTGTTTGCTGCATCTGGGGTGTAAAAACTTGCGGATACTTTTTTATAACGGCCTGCGGTAACAATTGCTGAAAAGGCAGGGTCAACCTGTTTAACAGAGGCGAGTAACATCCCTTTTTCAACTCGTAGACCAGCAACCCACCCCCAAGCTGGAGCATCATGTTGAGGGTGTCCTATAACTAAAGGTGCTTCATGGAGTGAAGGTTGGTAGATGGATACAGTTTTTTGTAGTTCCACCTCAGTTATTGTAACAGCCGCTCCGCTCATGTCACGGTGGCGACCAGCCTGGAATATTGGGATATCAGTCAGTGTTTTCATGGGTTGGGATATTGGAGAATTTCTATGGTTATAAAAATGTGAATTATTACAGCAGTGAATTTGTTAAAAGATTGTTAAAACAAAGTTGTATAAAACATGATAGTTGTACAAAACTGTTTAGTTGTACTGTCGCTTGTTCACTTAACTGTTTGGCAAAGAAACGATTTTGCTTGCGATTGGGTTTGTAAAAGTATTTGAATTTTGGGCTAGTGTTGTGTTAAGATGTGTTGATCTTTAATATGTAATAATACTTGTTGGTGTTATTATTTCTAATGGGATAAATATTCTAAGTTTTATGAAATTAAGATTAATTAAATAATATTATACATAAAAGAGTTGCTAACAGAGAATATGCAGGAAAATAGAAACATAGATGGGGATATAAGTGGTGAAGGTGATAGTGACTTACGCTTTGCTGAAGAGTCACTCGATGCCGTTTCTGATGCTCCAGTAACTGGTGACCCTTGGAAAATCTTGGTTGTCGATGATGACAAGGATATCCATAGCCTAACCAATATGGTTTTGCGTGAGTTGGTGGTAGATGACTGTGGTGTAGCTATAATAAGCGGGTACTCCGGCAAGGATGCTTGCCGAATAATGGAAGAAGACCCCAGCATAGCAGTTTTGTTGCTAGATGTGGTGATGGAGAGTGATAATGCTGGCTTAGAAGCCGTTCGTACAATTCGCGAAGAGTTGAGAAATAGCTTTGTTCGTATAATTTTACGTACTGGTCATGCTGGCCAAGCCCCAGAATTAGACATCATATCCATGTATGACATCAACGACTATCGAGAAAAGACAGATCTCTCCAGTCAACAGTTGATAACTGCTGTAACAACTGCCATTAGAGCATTTCGTGATTTGCGCACCATAGAAAACCTAGCAGGTCGTCTTAAAGGTGAGAGAGAAACACTGAAAATTGCCCAGAAAATTGCTCATATAGGTAACTGGGAGTGGGACACTGTATCTGATAAAATAACTATTTCTGATGAGTTGTCTAATATATTTGGTCTTAAACTAGGTGAATTTGGTGGACGTATAGGCGATTATCTCGAACGAGTCCACCCAGATGATCGGGAAAAACTCGAGAGAATCACCCGAGATTCATTGAAAAACCGCAAATCTTTCTCCACAGAATATCGGGTTTTGCGTCCTGATGGCTCTAAACGTACCGTTAGAGCTTTAGGAGAGCCTTTTTATGATGGCAACGCATTGGGCAAACTTCGCATGATAGGTACTGTCCATGATATATCCCGTCAGCGTGACGCTGAAGACCACCTAAAAATTGCAACATCAGTATTTGGTGGTGTAATGAAGGAGGTAGAGACCCAGTTAACCCTAACTACCCAGGTTTTTGAAAGTGCAATTGAAGGGGTGGTAATTACCGATGCAAAAGGGATTATCCAAACTGTAAACAGTGCATTTACAACTATCACAGGTTATTCTGGCAAAGAGGCTATTGGCAGTTCTATAGATTTTCTCTGTTCTTCTGATCAAAATGATGAATCTTCTAAAGAGAAACAATCTGCCTTAAGAGATGGCACAGCCTGGAAGGGTGAAATTTGGAATAGACGAAAAAGTGGTGAGGCGTATCCCCAGTGGGAGACAATAACTGCAATATCTGACCAATCTGGACAGGTGACTAATTATGTTTCGGTATTTCATGATTTGTCAGATATTAAAGCCAGTGAAAAACTTCTTAAATTCAGAACTTACCACGATACCCTTACTGGGCTTCCAAATCGTGATCTTTTTCTTGACCGTTTAAATCAGTCTATTAGCCTTGCATCTCGTTCTAACAGCAAGGTGCTGGTGCTGTTTCTTGGTCTTGATCATTTTAAAAATATTAACAATAGTTTAGGTCATGGTAGCGGTGATTTACTTCTGCAAAGTGTAGCAATTAGGTTTAAAGATTTTATTCGTGAGGGAGATACCATCTGCCGCTTGGGAGGTGACTCTTTTGGTTTTATCATTCGCGGTATAAACTTGGTTAAAGATGCTCTAATAGTTATCCAAAAGCTATTAGGTGTAATAGCTCTACCTTTCAATATTAATGAGCATGAACTTTTTGTTACTGCTAGCTCTGGTATTACCATGTATCCTGACGATGCAATGGATGCCAACTCACTGATTAAATATGCTGATATGGCATTAAATCGTGCTAAAGCAGCAGGGCGAGATAGATATCAGTTTTATACTGAGGCAATGGGTCGTCAGGCAGACAAACGTTTACACCTTGAAAAAAATTTACGTTTGGCTCTTGATAAAGGTGAGTTTGTGCTTTATTACCAGCCAAAGTTAAACTTACTTAATAAACATATTATAGGTATGGAGGCTCTTGTACGTTGGCAGCATCCAGAAACTGGATTGATTCCTCCTAACGATTTTATTTCTATAGCTGAAGAGACTGGGCTTATTATTACTCTTGGGGAGTGGATTTTAAAAACGGCATGCCAACAAACTAAAGATTGGATAGACCAGGGATATGTTCCGTTAAAAGTTGCTGTTAATCTTTCAGCTCGGCAGTTTAGAGAAGAGGGTTTGGTTGGTTTGGTGGAAAACATATTGACCGAAACCGATTTGCCAGCCCAGATGTTGGAATTGGAAATAACAGAGAGCATGGTTATGGATGATGTGGATGAGGCTATTAATGTTCTGCAACAATTGCGCTCTTTGGGTGTCTCTATTGCTGTAGATGATTTTGGCACAGGATACTCATCCTTGAGTTATTTAGGGCTGTTTCCAATCCACACTTTAAAAATTGACCAATCTTTTGTCCGAGACTTAACTTCAGACTCCAAAGATGCTGCCATCGTTGAATCCATTATCTCTCTTGCTAAAGGTCTGGATTTGCGGGTTGTTGCAGAAGGGGTAGAGGGTAGCGAGCAGCAGGTTTTTCTTGAGTCAGAAGGGTGTGATGAAATACAAGGTTACTATTACAGCAAGCCTCTGCCAGTCGCAGCCTTTACCCAATTTTTAGCTACGAAAAAAAAATCCTAAAAAATATCCTTCATAATCTAAGATCATAACTGGTAAAAAAACCTAAGATTCGTTATTTTAGTGCAGACCTGAATATCAAATAGTATGTTCAAGGTAGGCAAGTTGTGGTTTTAACCTCATGTTTTAGGTTTATGCTAAATGACAATTCGTACTGCTGTTCTTCCCGTTGCGGGTTTAGGAACCCGTTTTTTACCAGTTACAAAATCTATCCCGAAGGAGATGTTGTCGGTTGTGGACCGCCCTTTGATTCAATATGTGGTTGAGGAAGCGTTCTCAGCAGGTATTGAACAGGTTGTTTTGGTCTCTAGTAGGAGTAAATCTGTTTTGGAAGACCACTTTGATTCTCATGTAGAATTAGAGATGGCATTAGAGGCAAAGGGTAAGGATGAGTTATTACAACTCGTAAAAGATCTAACGCCACCAAAAGGCAGATCAATTAGCGCGGTTCGTCAGAGTGCGCCTTTAGGTTTGGGGCATGCTGTGTTGTGTGCACAAGCTGTAGTTGGCAGAGAACCATTTGCAGTATTGTTACCAGACGATCTTATATGGACCGACGATGCTACCCCATCTGTTTTAACTCAAATGGTAGAGCAGTATGAAAAAATTCAAGCATCGGTAGTTGCCGTCATGGAAGTTTCACCTGCACAGACTAACCTCTATGGCGTTATTGATCCTTCTAATCCAGATGTTAGCAAAGGTGATAGTGTTATCAAGGCTAAAGGATTTGTGGAAAAACCATCTCCAGATATTGCTCCTTCCAATTTAGCTGTAGTAGGTCGTTATATTTTAACCCCTGAAATTTTTCCATTATTGGCAAATGGCAAAAAAGGAGCGGGAGGGGAAATTCAACTAACCGATGCTATTTCAGCCTTGCTTGAGCAGCAGTCTGTATTTGGTTATCGGTTTTCAGGAACCCGATACGATTGTGGAGATAAAATAGGCTATCAAAAAGCTAATTTAGCTCTATCTTTGCAGAGACCAGATATGCGAAGTGAGCTTTTGCCTTTTATAAAGGAGCAGTTAGCGAGTTGGAGCTAAATTGGATGTTTTTGAAATATCCTAGCTAAAAATTATCTTTAGATCGTTAGTTGCAAATGAGTTTGTAGCTGCTTTTTTAAGGGTTAAAATAAATCATTAAAATGTAAGTGGAACTTTCAATGCGGATTTCAATAATTGGTACTGGTTATGTTGGTTTGGTTTCAGGAACATGTTTTTCTGAATTTGGTGTCCATGTAACATGTGTAGATAAGGACGCTGATAAAATAGCCAATTTGAACAAGGGAATAATTCCTATTTTTGAGCCAGGCTTGGATCTTCTTGTTACAAGAAACCATGCTGCAGGGCGGTTAGAGTTCTCCACTGATACTATTGGGGAAGTAGGAAAAAGCGATGTAGTTTTTATTGCTGTAGGTACTCCTGAACGCCGTGGTGATGGTGCAGCAGATTTACAATTTGTATATGATGTTGCCAAAGAGGTAGCCAAAGGTTTAAAGGGGTTTACAGTAATAGTTACAAAGTCCACTGTTCCCGTTGGCACAGGTTCAGAGGTTGAGAAAATTATCCGTAAAGAGAACCCTGATGCTGATTTTGCCATGGCTTCTAACCCAGAGTTTCTACGAGAAGGTGCAGCTATTGAAGATTTTATGCGTCCAGATAGGGTTGTTATTGGGGTAGAGGATAAAAAGGCAGCGGAAATTTTAAAAAGCCTTTATCGTCCATTATATCTTATTGAGACTCCGGTATTAATAACTAATATTGCAACAGCTGAGCTGACAAAATATGCAGCGAACGCATTTTTGGCAACTAAAATTACCTTTATAAATCAAATAGCTAATTTGTGTGAGTCTGTAGGGGCTGATGTACATGATTTAGCAAAAGGTATGGGATTAGATAGAAGAATTGGCAAAAAATTTCTTCATCCTGGTCCTGGTTATGGTGGATCTTGTTTTCCTAAAGATACACAAGCTTTGGCTAAAACAGCAGTTGCCAACAATGAGCCTGTAACAATTGTTGATGCTGTAATAGCAGCAAATACAAAACAAAAAGAGAGAATGACTGATAAAATTCTCAAGGTTTTAGGTGATGACCTTACAGGTCTGAAAATTGGTATTCTGGGTTTGACATTTAAACCCAACACAGACGATATGCGTGATGCTCCAGCTTTAACTATTCTACCTGAGTTGATAAAACGCGGGGCAAAGATATCGGCTTATGATCCTGAAGGTATGGGTGCAGCAGCTAGGATGATGTCTGGTATTAGTTATGCGACTGGGGCGTATGATGCTTGTGAAGGTGTTGATGTTGTAGTTATTTTAACTGAGTGGAACCAATTTAGAAGTTTAGATTTAGTACGTTTAAAATCGGTAATGAAAGCACAAGATGATGGCAAGTTTATTTTCTTTGATTTTCGTAATATTTATGATCCCATTCCCATGGCAGAGCAGGGTTTTAAATATACCAGCATAGGACGTTAGATTATGATCAATTTCAACCAACACATGTTTCGTGAGTATGATATCCGTGGCATTGCTGGCAAGGATTTAACTGAAGCTTTGTTAGTAGACTTTGGTAGGGTTTTCGCAGCCCACATACGGGCAAAAACTGCAAAGAAAAAATTATCTGTTGCTATTGCTCGTGATGGGCGGCTTTCTTCTCCTGGGTTGGCAAAAAGTTTAGCTTTAGGGCTTTGCATGGGTGGCGTTGAGGTTGTAGATATTGGTTTAGCACCTACTCCAACTCTCTATTTTGCTACACATCACTTTAGCACAGATGCTGGCATTATGTTAACAGGTAGCCATAATCCCCCGGACTATAACGGTATTAAAATGGTACGTGGCAATAGCCCGGTTTATGGTGAAGAAATACAGGAATTAAAAAATGGTTTGTTAAAAGGCATTCCTCCATTAGCGGCAAAACAAGGAACAGTAAAGCAGGAGTCTATAATAGATATCTATCTCGATAGATTGGTTAGTGACTTTTCGCCAGGAAGACCTATTAGGGTTATATTTGACTGTGGCAACGGAGTTACCGGAGTTGCTGCCCCAGGGTTGAGCGATCGTTTAGCTAGATTTGCCATAGATAGCGAAGTTTTGTTTCCGGAGGTAGACGGCACTTTTCCCAATCATCATCCTGACCCGACAGTTCCTGAAAATCTTATATCTTTAAGGCAGAGGATGAGTGATACAGGTGCAGAGCTTGGTATTGCTTTTGATGGTGATGGAGACCGTATCGGAGCATTGGACGAGCAGGGCAGGGTTGTTTGGGGTGATCGTTTAATGATTCTGTTCGGACGACAGATTTTAGCTAAAGATCCGGGTTCTATGATTATTGGCGATGTTAAATGTTCGCAGCTTTTGTTTGATGCCATTGCTGATGCTGGTGGCAAACCATTAATGTGGAAGACTGGTCATTCTTTAGTTAAAGCAAAAATGCGTGAGACTGGAGCGCCGTTAGCTGGTGAAATGAGTGGACATCTATTTTTTGCAGACCGTTATTACGGTTTTGACGATGCACTTTATGCTGCGGTACGCCTTATAGAGCTTGTAGCATCCCAGCCCACTGTTTTATCGGAACGCCTTTATGGTCTACCGACAATATATGCAACCCCGGAGTTACGTATCGACTGCCCTGACGACAAAAAATTTCAGGTAATGGAGCGGGTATTAGAAGAACAACAAAAGCAGGGGTCCGATTTTTCTGATGTCGATGGGGTAAGGGTCAAGGTTGCAGGTGGTTGGTGGTTGTTGCGAGTATCTAATACTCAACCAGCGTTAGTTGCTAGGGTAGAGGCAGATAGTATGGAGGGGCTTAATAAAATTGCTGGTGATGTAGCCAACATTTTAGGTAAAGAAGGTGTAGTTTTTCCTAAATGGGAACAGTCATAGTTACTGTTTTTTGCTTGTTTTATAATTGGTTAAAGGAGTATGTCTCACTTAGCCTATGATAATAAAATCATATTTTCCCCACCACCTACAGACTCATAATTTGGAGTTGACCCATTGCATAAACCAGATCTTAAAGTAAACTTTGCAGGAATTCAACTAGCCAACCCAGTGGTTTTACTCTCTGGATGTGTCGGTTTTGGCGAAGATTTAGCAAGACTGCAAGGTTTTGATTTTGCTAAAGTTGGGGCCATCTGTCTAAAAGGCACTACTTTAACTCCAAGGTTAGGTAACCCACCTCCAAGAATTGCTGAAACTGCTAGCGGTATGTTAAATGCTATCGGTTTGCAAAATCCTGGTGCAAAACATGTGGTACAGGATATTCTTCCACGTATAAGCCACTGGCCCACCAAATTAATTGCTAATATTGCAGGTAATAACTTTGATGAATATGGCGAGGTTGCTAGAATTTTTAATGATAGCCCAGTAGCAGGTATAGAGATTAATATCTCTTGTCCTAATGTTAAGGAGGGAGGGGCTGCTTTTGGTTCTGACCCTATTGTTGCTGCCAAGGTGGTTGAAGCAGTGCGTAAGGGTACTGATAAGCCAATTATAACCAAGTTATCGCCAAATGTTACCGACATAAGAACAGTAGCCCGTGCAGCAATTGAAGCAGGAACAGATGGTTTTTCTGCTATTAACACGCTTATGGGTATGGCAATAGATCTACCTAAAGGAGAGGCTGTGCTTGGTAATTTTCAAGGTGGTTTGTCTGGCCCTGCTATTAAACCAGTAGCTCTATTACAGGTTTGGCGGGTGTATGAGGTAGCTAAACCCCATGGCATTCCAATTATGGGCCAAGGTGGTATTGAAAATAGTAATGATGCTTTGGAGTTTATTTTAGCAGGTTCTTTAGCGGTTGGTGTGGGTACATCTCTATTTAAAAATCCCCTTGTAGGTAATGAGGTTGCCCAAGGTATTGAAGATTATCTGGCTAAAACAGGTCACAAATCCATAGAGTCTCTAACTGGAACATTAAAAGCCAGGAGCCAGTAAATGCGGGTGTTATTAGCAGAACCTAGAGGTTTTTGTGCTGGTGTTGACCGAGCTATAGCTATTGTTGAAAAAACTTTGGAAAAATTTGGTCCACCAATTTATGTACGCCATGAAATTGTCCATAATCGTTGGGTTGTAGATTCCCTCAAACGCAAGGGTGCGATATTTGTTAAGGAGTTAAGTGACGTACCCGATGAAGCCACAGTAATATATTCAGCCCATGGGGTTTCAAAAGCAGTTGAGGCAGAGGGTAGTGCAAGACCTTTGCAAGTATTAGACGCAACTTGCCCTTTGGTTAGCAAAGTCCATAGAGAGGCAGAACGGTTGGATAAAAATGGACAGCGTATTATTTTAATTGGTCATAAGGGACACCCAGAGGTTGAAGGAACTGTTGGTCAATTAGAAGATGGGCAGATAGAGGTTATATCGCAAGTATATGAAGTGGAGAAAATGTCCTCTAATCATAAACAAGAGACTGCTTTTATAACCCAAACCACACTTTCGGTAGACGAAACAGCAGACGTTGTAGATGCTTTAAGAAAGAAATTTCCTGGCATTAAAGAGCCAGGTCGAGAAGATATCTGTTATGCCACTCAAAACAGACAAAATGCAGTTAAGGCTTTGGTTAAAGAGTGTGACCTTATATTAGTAATTGGTGCGCCAAATAGTAGTAACTCAAACCGCTTACGAGAGGTTGCAGAGCGAGGAGGGGTGAAAGCACATTTAATTGAGTCTGCCCATGATGTTGATCTTGCTTGGTTAGATGGTGTGCACAGCTTAGGTGTAACGGCTGGTGCTTCGGCTCCTGAGATTTTAATTGAGGAGTTGTTAGAGTGTTTATCAGATAGGGTAGAGCAGGTGGATGTTCTTTCGGTAAGTGAGGAAAATCTTGTTTTTCCCCTACCAACTATTTTGCAGTAAAGTTTTGAGTTATAAAAACAATTTTTAAGATTGATTTTTGGGTGTAGCCCTAATAAATTATTTATTTTAAGTAGTTTCCGACGATCTAGCACAACCAATACATGTAGGTATAGCTGGTTCTAGGTTAAGGCGTTTTTCATTAATAGGCTCATCACATTTAATACAGTAACCATAATCGCCATTTTCAATACGCAGCAGCGCCCCTTTAATACGTAGAAGCTCTAGTTCTCGACGGCGTTGGGTCTCTTGGGCCATAGACTGCATCTGTATGGCATCCATACGTGATAAACGACCTACTTTGGTTTGGTCTAGTTCCACGGGATCTTGGGACTCTTTAGCAGTGGCGCAAATTTGGGTCAACTCTTTTTGCCTTGCAAGTATAAGCTTATGCATTTTGGTTATGTCAATTTTGAGTTCATTATCCATGGTTAAATTTCAATCTGTTTTCTTAAAGCTATTAAACCTATTGCTAGTTTTGTTGGTATTGGTATATCCCCAAACCACACTAGCTTATGGAGAGTGGAGAGGGCAAGTGGTTTGGGTTCAAGATGGCGACTCTTTGATAATAAAAAAAGGTAGTAAAAATATAAGAGTACGTTTGCAAGGTATTGATGCTCCTGAAAAAGGCCAACCTTTTGCCCAAAAAGCCAAATATGCAGCCATAAAAATGGCGAAAAACCGTAATGTACGGGTTATGGTTAAAGAGAGAGATAAATATGGTCGTACAGTAGCTAAGGTTATTCTACCTGATGGACGTAATTTGAGCTATACCATGGTAGAGAAGGGTTTAGCCTGGAGACATGTTCGTTATGGTAAAGATCCTCATCTAAAAACTTTGGAGACTAAGGCCCGAAAAAAAGGGGTGGGTATATGGGCAGATAAAAAACCGACTCCTCCCTGGGTTTGGAAGCGACAGCATAAAAAACAAAAAAATAAGCAGTGTAAGGTTAAGGGCAAAGAATAAAAGGCGCTGTTTTAAAGCTCTGTTAGTAGCACAATTTCGTCTTCACTTTCAATTATATAAAGGCCAATGTGAAAACCGTTTTTCTGTTCTTTGCAAAAGGATACCTTGCATGTATAGCGTGCTACACCAACATCTTCAGTGATATCCAAAAACACCTCATTATCTTGTTTAAGCTGCTGTTGTGATAGTATGCCAAATCCATTTAAGCCTAGATTTAAAACCGTTACTTCAAAAAATGAGTTTTCAAAATATAGGGTTGCGCTCTCTCTGGTGTTTATACGCTCTGAGACTCTCGAACTTTTTATAATATCATGTTTAATTGATTGAGATGTCACTGTTTATCCCTCTCAAGTATTTTTTGCACCTTTGCAACATCCTCTGGTGTATCTACTCCTATTACCGCTTGAGAAATTTCTACAACACGAATTTTATAACCATGTTCTAAAGCTCGCAGTTGTTCTAGGTTTTCTAATTGTTCTAACTGGGTTGGGGCAAGCTTTGCGAATTTTTGCAGAAAATCAGCCTTGTATACATATAGCCCTATATGACGTAGCATACCTAATGGTGCTTTTTGTGGATCTTTTCCCGTTGTATTATTTTCATTGTTATTACGGCTAAAGGGTATAGGTAGACGAGAAAAATATAGGGCGAAGCCCTGTTTGTCAGCCACCACTTTTACAATGTTTGAATTTTTTACATCATCTATTTCTGTAAGGCTGTGGGCTAGGGTTCCCATAACAATAGTGTCATCGAGCAAAAGAGGTTTTACTGCTTGGTTTATTGAGTCTGGGTTAAGCAGGGGTTCGTCCCCCTGTACGTTTATAATTATATCGGCATTTAGCTGCCTTGCAGCTTCTGCAACTCTATCAGTACCGGATACATGGTCTAAAGAGGTCATTAAAACCTCGCCGCCAAAGCTTTTAACTGCTGTAAAAATTCTTTTATCGTCCGTTGCAACTACCACCTGGGTAACATCGGCTTGAGATGCCCGCTCATAGACATGCTGTATCATTGGCTTGCCAGCAAGTTTTATAAGTGGCTTGCCCGGTAGGCGGGTTGAGGCATAACGAGATGGTATGACAACAGCAATGTTTTTGCCCATTTAATCATCATCCTCCATATATTCTTCTAGCTCGCCATGGCCTCCAAGTCCGTCAAAATATTCAACCAGATCAGCAGCTACACCACCCAAGCTTAAACGGGTTTCTACCCTTAAAGGCATACGCCTGTCGTCTGCTGTTAGCCAAATATCTATAGCTTCATCTTTAGTATGTAACCCGCCATTTTTGGGTATTTTAAGGGTAATTGGTATAACATTAAACCAGCCTAAAGAGGTGTTTTTCTCTGTTATTTTACCTACTTCCACTCTCATTAGAAACTCTTTTTTGCTGTGTATAGTAGGAAAACTATATGTATGGTGTGGTTTTAGCTCTGGCAAGCTGCGTAAGGTATAAAAAACTGCAAGGGGGTCGTTAATAATAGGGGATGAAACCTTTAGCTCATTGATTTTCTCGCCCTTGCGATGCCGTATTACGGTGTAATTTTTACGGTTGAATTTATAATTTGTCTGTCTAACCCGTTTTTTAGAACGTTGGTCTTTGTTGTATATTTCTGTTTGATATTCTGCTGTGGCTGGCAAGTTGCCATCAGAGCTAAGTGTATCGCGGATATTGTGGAGCAGCTTTACCATGCCTGCTGCTTTAATTGTGGCTTCAAGTTTATATTTGCCTTCAGATGCCGATTTTCTGTCCATAGTGGCTAAACCAGCGGGTATACCCATCCAATGCACATTATATATAAGCCGTTCACCCACCATAGCGCCATATTTTGTATCTGCCGAACTTTTATTTGTAAATATAGTTACAAAACAGAAAAAAGTGAAAAGAAAAATAGCCAGAGCAAATTTAGGCTTTAACATAAAAACAGAGTGTTGCATTGAATATCCATATAAATTACTAGGCTGTGCCAAGTTAATTGAATTATTTTAATTTTAAACCATAAAAAACAGGTTTATATAGCTATTACATTTAAAAATAAAATATAAAAAAGCTTTTATTAATATGGGTCAAGGGAGGTTATCTCCCTTGTGGGTTTGGGTAAAGCCCAAGGTTTTGCTTTTATTTTCAAAGGCATGGTGGTTTGGGTGGGCTGCAAGCCCTCCCAAGGTTTTGCCTTTGATTTGAGAGCAATTTAAAAATGGAACAACCATACTAAAAAAAATCCTATTCTGTCTTTAAGTTTGAAAATGGTGTATTACTTTCTCTTTTTAAATGGTAGCTCTTTTATAACCGGGGAAAAAAGATGACATCAGTAAATCGAGCGATAATCCTAGATCGGGACGGCGTATTAAACGAAAATTGTTCAACCTATGTACAAAACCCCGACCAGCTAAAAATTATAACAGGTGTTCCCCAGGCAATTTTTAAACTAAACCAAGCAAACTATAAAGTATTGGTTGCCACCAACCAAGCCTGTATTGGTAAAGGGATAATATCACCGGACACTCTAACAAATATTCACAAAAAATTATACACTGAAATTGGCAAGGCAGGCGGAAAAATAGATGCAATCTACCACTGTCCCCACAAAAACGAAGACAACTGCAACTGTAGAAAACCAAAACCGGGCATGTTAATAGAGGCGCAAAAGCAGTGGAGTTTTAACCCAGAGCAAACATGGTTTGTGGGAGACACCCCAAGAGACATGCAAGCAGCAAAAGGCGCAAACTGCAAAGGGGCGTTGGTGTTAACTGGCTTGGGTGCTGAAAGTGCAAACGAGGTAACTGACAACCCTCATTTTAATAACCTGCCAGAATTTGTAGATTTTTTACTAAAAGTATGACATCAGAAAATTGAGCAATAACTATAAAAACAACACTCAATATTAATGTAACCCTGTAGGAGCGCAGTTTGCTAGCGAATTTTGGTGGTAACAATAAAATTTCGCGAGCAAGCTACGCTCCTACAGTAAACATCTTACAAAAATAGTGTGTATTTTTACCTTTTCTCTATCTAAAGAATAAACCTATTTGGAACTCTTACCTTATTTCTCTTTTCATTGAAAAAGACATATTCTTCACCGTTCAAACGAGGGGAGGTAATTGATATATATGTTTTACCCTTAGTTGTTGATATTAGATATTCAGGTGGAGGTGTTGGTGAAGCTCATCCAGATTGTAGAATTAGTAGTTCAGCAAATTTTATGATACAAAAAGTTATATTAATGCACCAAATAATAGTTAAGGTAAAATAAGAGTTGAGAAATAGATTCCTCTCACAGTATTGTTTTTAATCTATCTTGTTCGTCATAAATTATACAATTTGCTATATACATTAAATATCAGGCGTTTTTAGTTAGCACTTATTTTTAGTTTAGGTAGGATGTTAATTTATCTCGAAGATTACAGAAGGCTGTAAAATAGTTGGCTTTAATTGCTGTAATTATTTCTTGGAGTGTTTCGTCATTATAGGTATAGGTGGTCATATTACGGCTATCAAACATAGCTAGCCAGATCTGCTCAGTTTTTTCACTTTGATTGATTGAAAGTAGATTATGTTTTAATGCTTTTTTTAAAATATCATGATTATCTTGAAAATTTAGTTCTCCTTGATATTCTAAAAAAGCCTTCAATGTTTTGCATGCAAGGTCATAATTATATTAAAACGTTTTTATTAATCCCCGTTCCTAAAACTCGTTAAGCTTTGACTGAGTCTGATAAAGGGTTAATTGTTCTAATACTTTGCTGTAGATCTGTAAATGTTGTTTCCATATGAAACCTTCATCTCGCATTCAACAATCCTTAAATACTTTTGAATCTTTTGAATTCTATTTGCACTACATACAACAGCAGTTTCTGCCGCTATCTTTAGCTTTATATAGATTATTATCGGCCTGTTTTATTATATCTTCAAGTGAGCAAGTGTTGGATGATTCGCCAATGCCTATTGATACTGTGATGGAGGGGAGGGGGTCGCCTTTTTTTGCTTTTATCTCTTTTTTCTCTACGTTTTTACGCAAACGTTCTGCTACTTTTAGGGCATCTTTTGCGCTGGATTCTGGTAGTATAATCGTGAACTCTTCGCCACCGTATCTACCTGCTACATCCATGGGTCGGACTGTCTCTTTTAGTACTGCTCCTAGTGCAATTAAGGCTTGATCTCCGGCTTGGTGGCCTTGGGTGTCGTTGTAGTTTTTAAAGTGGTCTACGTCTAACATGATTACAGAAAACTTTTTACCACTCATCTGGCTGCGTGTGTATACCCGGTTTAATAATTTATCTAGCTCTCTTCTGTTTATCAGTCCTGTTAAGCCGTCTAACTGACTTAAACCTTTAAGGTTTTCTACTTCGTGGGAGCGGTCTATGAAACGTTCGTTGTCTGATATTATCCAATCGGTTAGTATAAAAAGTAGGTTTTGTGAAATATTAGCCGATTTGCGAATTAAACCCCACAGTCGCTTTCTTGGTATAACAAGTAGGTGACAGGGTTGGCGAACAACCACTACAGCGGTAGCTTTGGTCTCTCCTAAAACTGATAGTTCTCCTACTGTCTCTCCCACGTTTACTTGGCGTATGGGATGAGTGTCTATTGTTTCTAGGTGTATAGATAGGCTACCAGAAAGCACCAAATATGTGTTTTTATTTTCAGTGCCAACATCAATTAAAATATCACCGGGTTTGGTGCTTAAAACAGAACACTCTTCTAACTCGTATCTATAAATCTCAGGATCTATATTTTGAAATAGTTTGCAGCTTTTAATTGCGTCAAGTTGATCGGTGTTAAGAGTTGACATGGTTTGTTAATGCTCCTCTAACCAAGATATTTTATAAATTTCCATATTAATGGCTGACAATTCGCAAGCTGCTGCTTAATTAGTATCGTTTCTTGGTTTTTTGTGTTCTGTATTTGTTTAAATGATCATATCATAACTACGTCACATAAAAAGACAAATGTTTATAACTATAACTATTTGTTGCAAAACATCTCATACTGCTGGCGAATCTGGGTTGACCAATGATTGGCTGGTGGTTAATCTCATCCTAGCAATATTTTGGCCTCTCTTTTTGCTTTATATGGATAGCTAATAATTTATGTTGGATATATTATCATCATCAAAAACCGATAGCCTTACACTATATAAACGTATGGCCTTGGTGCGCTGTTTTGAAAAACGGTTGCTAGGTATGTTCTCACAAGGGTTGTTAATGGGAACTACCCATACCTGTTTAGGGCAGGAGGCCAACGCCGTTGGGGTGGTTGCAGCTTTGGCAGGTGATGATGTTGTGGTTAGTAACCACAGATGCCACGGGCATTTTCTTGCCCATACCGGAGATATGGCAGCTTTAATGGCAGAAATTATGGGTCGCGCCACTGGTGTTTGCGGTGGTTGGGGGGGAAGCCAGCACCTCTGTGTACCTAATAAATTTTATTCTAACGGTATTCAAGGTGGTATTCTGCCTATGGCAGCAGGGCTTGCTTTAGCTCATAAAAATAGTGGTAGCAAACAAGTAGTTGTAGTTTTTATTGGTGATGGCACTATGGGGCAGGGGGTGGTTTATGAAACTCTTAACATAGCTAGCGTGTTATCACTGCCCCTGCTTATTGTTGTGGAAGATAACCACATTGCCCAAAGCACCACTACAACAAACGTATTAGCTGGCAGTATTGGAGCCAGAGCTGAGGCTTTTGGAATTAAGTGGCAACATTTAAAAGCTCCATTAGTAGAGGATATTTATGGAGCTGCCCAAAAAGCTGTCACAAAAATAAGAGATGGCAGTGGGCCACAAATGTTATGGTTGGATAGTGTGCGTTTAGGACCACATAGCAAAGGTGACGATACCCGACCACAAGATGAAGTTGCCAAACTGCACCATTTAGACCCCCTAGAAAAAGCTAGTAAAGCCTTGTCTCCTGAAGTTGTGGATGAAATTTGGCTAGAAGCTGAAAAAGTTGTAGATGAGGTGGTTGCCAAAGCTAAGGATGCTCCTTGGCCTCAATGGACAAAAACCCAAAAACTAGTTTCACCCATAAATAGTGAACCGCAAATAGATGAGCCAGAATCTCTAGCTATATTAAATAAATTAAGCAACAAAAGCATGTTGGCAAACCTGCAAGATGCCCTAAACCAAATTTTGGGAGAAAATAGCGATTTATTATTGTTTGGTGAAGATGTTGTAGACCCCTATGGTGGTGCTTTTAAAGTAACCGATGGTCTATCTACTGCTTTTCCTAATCAGGTTTTAGGAATGCCCATAAGCGAGGCAGCTATGGTAGGTATTGGGGGTGGTTTGGCTTTAGCTGGTAAAAAAGCTGTTGTTGAGATTATGTTTGGTGATTTTTTAGGTCTGGGTATGGACCAACTTATAAATCATGCTGCCCGTTTCAGAGGCATGTATAATGGTCAACTTGAGCTACCCATGGTGGTGCGAACTCCCATGGGTGGTGGCCGTGGTTATGGCCCGACCCACTCACAAACCCTGGATAAACATTTTCTCGGCATACAGGGTTTAACAGTGCTTGCCCCTTCACCATTGCACCCACTATACCCCATGTTGCAAGGGGCCTTAACCGCAAAAGACCCCACCCTTTGGCTGGAAAATAAACTTGCCTATAGTTTTCGCACAAACGGTGGTGGTGATACTGCCATGGTGGACGATTTTTATATCTATTATGCAGGAGACGCTAGCCAACCTTGGGTTGTATTATCACATACAGGGTTTGAAGAAGATAGCGCAACTATAATAACCTATGGTGGCATGTTAGGGGTTGCTATGGAGGCTGCAAACAGGCTTTTGTTAGAGCATGAAATTCCAACTCGGCTCTTACTGCCTGGTTGTCTTTCACCTTTTGATGCAGAAGGTTGCATGCGTCTGCTTGCTGATGATGGCCCGCTATTGTTGTTAGAGGAGGGGTCTTCTCCGTTTGGTTTTGCTTCAGAAGTTATTGCTACTCTTACCGAAGCCGGGGCGTTAAACAGCCGGGCTGTTGGTCGTATTGGTATGGAAGGTCCTGCTATTCCTGCTAGTAAAGTTATTGAGGAGAAAAGCTTGCCTGGAGCCGATGCTGTAGTAAACTGTATGTTGAATTTAAGGGAAAATAAATGACCACAACAACCATAATAGTACCGCAAATTAATGTTAACGATACCTCAGTATTTGTGGTTGAATGGCTGGTTGATGCTGGCAGTAAGGTGGAGGTTGGTGACCCTGTTGTTGCGGTAGAGACATCAAAGTCTGTTGTTGAGGTGGAGGCCGAAACCGTTGGTTATTTGCGCTGTGAAGCTGAAATTGGTGAGGAGCTTGAAATAGGCGCAACTTTGGGCTGGATAGATTCTCAAGCTAAGGGGGCTGGGCAGGACAATGCAGTACCTACAAAAAGCTCACAAAAAATAAAAGCCACAGCTAAAGCTCAACAACTAGCTGATGAGAACGGTATTGAGCTTGCTGCCATAACAAAACGGGGAATAATAACCGAAAAAGATGTTATGCGCGCTATTGAACAACAGACATCACAAGTTTCTCAAACCCTAGACAATCCCGAACTTAATTCTACAGATATTATCATCCCTTTAAACGCTGTTCAAAAATCAGCTATGCGGGTAGTTTTGCGATCTACCCAAGAACAGGCAGCAACCTTTATGTTGGGTGAGGTAGATGTTACCAATACGCTGCCAAAACTAAAGGAAATATCAACAAAAGACCGCTCCATAAGCAACTATACCATGGCTGATTTATTGTTACACCAAGCTGCCAGAACATTAAAGGAGTTTCCCCGCTTTAATGCGACACTAATGGCTGGTGGCATTGTAGAACATAGCAGCGTTGATGTTGGTGTTACCATGGAGATTGAAGAACAGCTATATATGGGTGTGTTGCAAAATACAGATCAACTAACAATTGGTGAAATAGCCAAAAAACGCATGGCAATTTTGTTGAATATAATGCGGGGTAAGGGTCACGAAGCCGTTAGCCAACGTGGTACTTTTTCGGTGACAGTATTAGACCAGCCAGAGGTGCATCATCAAGTGCCAATTATTTTTCCTGATCAAGCCGGAATTATCGGTCTGGGTGGTGTACGACGTGAGGTACGAGTGGGGCCAGACGATAAACCTTCTGTGCGTATGGTTGCAGGGCTCTCTCTTTCATATGATCATCGTTTTATCAATGGTCATTATGCTGCTCGTTTTCTAAAGGCTATATCTGCAAGGCTTGTTGAACCCCAAGGGATGAACAATGTTTAATGGCAACTATCCCAAGCTACAATTGTTAAACGAGATATTTATAGAAAAATATCCCTTTATGGGGTCTACTATTAACAACGGCTTTACTGCTTTTGGCAAAACTTGGGCTGTGGAAGTTGAAGAGTTGCTTGCTGCTATGTTTGCAACTAACCAACAGCTAACTAAAGCAGTAGATGGCTATGTACGTTTTGCTATGGATGTTACCCGTAGACAGTCGCGTTTTGATGATGCTTGTGAGTATCCGCAAAAAAGTTTTAACCAAGTTGCCGATGAGGTTTATCTTAACGACGAATATATGGAGAGATATTACCTGCCGGGGCTTTTGTTATCACACATGCTTTGGCCCCACCACTACAGGCAGAGCAGGTTTTTTACTGCAACCTTTTTGCGTGATATGGAGGTAATGGGGGCTAAAGAGTTTGTTGATGCTGGTGTGGGTACAGGTTTTCTCTCCCGTTTAACCTTGGCAGCTTGCCCTGATATAACAGGTGTTGGTTTTGATGTAAGCCCTGCATCTAAAAAATTTGCTGAACTACAGGTGGCAAATTATAAACTATTAGACCGATATCAATGCAAATTGCTTAATCTATGTACACAGCCCACAAAGGTTGAGACCGATTGGCTAATATCAGCCGAGGTGTTAGAACATTTAGAAGATCCACTCTCCTTTCTGCAAAGGCTTCGTGTTATTCTGCGTCCTGGTGGTAAGGGTTTTATAACTGCTGCTTTAAATGCAGCGGAGATTGACCATATATATCTTTACCGCAACCCCATTGAGGTGCAAGATCAGCTTATTGAGGCTGGGTTTACCATAGAGCAATATCAGTCTATTCCGGCTTATAAACCAAGAAAAATCAACATACCAACCCCAGAAGTGGTGGCTTTTATAGTTACTTAAAAACGGATAAATTTATTATGAGCAACATGGAAAAATTGGTAGCAATATACCGTGAAGTACTAAAAAAACCAGATTTAGAGCTAAAGCCGGAGCTAACCGCACGAGATGTTGATAATTGGGACTCTCTGGCCCATGTGCAGATTATTGTAGAAGTTGAAAAAAAATTTGGGGTTGAGTTTGATCTAGATGATTTTTTAGCCATCCGCAATGTGGGTGACTTTTTTAAACTACTGCAACGTTATGGTGTGGAACTTTGAGCAACCTTAAAATAAAGCCTATTACAAACTCAGATTTAGCTTTGATGGCTAAATTTCTAACGGCTAATTTATCAGCACAGTTTAGTGCTGATGAGTGGGAGTTTGCATTTTCACAAGATTGGAGCAGCAATAAACCCAACAACGGTTTTATGTTGTTAGATGGCGAGCAAGTTGTTGGAGTAGTTGGGGCTATATATTCTCAACAGATTGTAAACGGAAAAAAGGTTGATGTTTGCAATATAAACAGTTGGACAGTTTTACCCCAGTATCGTTCTGACAGTATCTATCTTTTAATTAAAACCATTCGCCAGCCTGGTTTTCATTTTACTATTCTCACTCCTCGCTTACAAGAGATGGAGATATACCGTTTTTTAAAATTTAGAACCATAGTCACCCGTATGATAGTTACTGCTAACCTACCATGGCCTTTTGCTCGTTTAAGAGGGGTGCGTACAATAACTGATATTGGTGCTTTGCAGCAGATGTTAAGCTTAAAAGATGCTAGAGTGCATAGGGAACACACATCAAGCCCATGGCTTAAACATATTGCAGTTGGTGTGGAGGGTGAGCTGTGTTATGTTATTTATCAGCGTGTAAAATTAAAAGGTCTGCCAACTGCTGCAATTTTATATGTTAGTGACAGCGCGCTGTTTGATAAATATCGCTTGGCTTTAGGTCATGCATTGCTTGGGCGAGGTGCTCTGTTTATGCGGTTGGAGTCACGTTTTAATACCAATAAACCCAAGCTCTCTCTCTTGCAAAATTATTCTACCCCCACTTTGGTGCTAAGCGACTTGCTTAAAGATTCTGACGTGCAAAATATCTACTCCGAACGAGCAGCATTAAATCTAGATGGCGTAACTTAATGATCCACCCATATGCATCCATTACCTTACCAGCAGATATGCGCCCTATACTGCTTGTGGTGGTGGATACAGAGGAGACTTTTGCCTGGGATAAACCATTTGATCGTGGTGAAACTTCAGTTGCTGCAATGGGCAGTATTTACAAAGGACAAAAGATATTTACCGATTTTGGTATAAGTCCGGTTTATGTAGTAGATTACCCCATTGCTGATCAAGAGGAGGGTTTTTTACAACTGCGAGAGTTTGTTGCTGCTGGTCAAGCTGTAGTAGGCGCTCATCTTCACCCTTGGGTATCCCCACCCTTTAACGAAAAAGTTAACCCTTATAATAGTTACCCAGGTAACTTGACTGTTGAGCAAGAAGAAGAAAAATTGAGGGTTTTAACTAAGCGTATAACCGCTGCATTTGGGGTAAGCCCACAGATATATAAAGCTGGGCGTTATGGTGTAGGCCCCAACACAGCAGCAATTTTGGCGAAACTTGGTTATAAGGTTGATTTAAGTATCGCCCCACCATTTAACTATAAAGCAGATGGTGGGCCAGACTTTACCAAAGCCAGCAACCAACCTTTTTGGTTTGGCGATGATGGAGAGTTGCTGGAGATACCGTGTAGCGGATCTTTTGTTGGGTCACTAAGTAAATATGGCAATAGGCTTCACCCCTTTATTAACAGCCCTTTTTTGCAGCAGTTACGCTTGCCTGGCATTATGTCTCGTTTGGGGCTGTTGGAGCGTATTCGCCTAACACCTGAAGGATATGATCTTGCCGATTTAAAAAGGTTAACTGACCATCTTCTGACGAACGGTACAAAAATTTTCACCTTGAGCTTCCACTCCCCGTCTTTGTCCCCAGGGGCTATAGATTATGTGCAGGACGATGCAGCTTTACAGCGGTTTTTAGCAACAATAAGTGGTTATTTAGAATATTTCTTACATACCATTGGGGGTGAGTCGTTAACCCCGCTTGATATCAAACAACGCTTACAAAAGCTAAAGCTATAGTTAGTGTATGCTAGCTCAATAGCTTGATTGGCTTGGAAAATTAGAAAGCAGTTTCGTAAATTACTTGGTGGCATCTATTTTTTTGTTTACCATATATAACCAAGTTGCTGCACCATTAATACACAACTAGATGATATATTTAGGCTATATTTAAGAGTGTTGCAAATAGCGTAAGACACCTTGGCTTAATGCCTGTGAAATTTGGTTTTGGTATCTTTCATCTTTTATCAGTCGTTCATCATTGGGGTTAGATAAAAAGCCCATTTCTACTAGTGCCGATGGTGTGGACGGTGTTCTTAAAACATAAAAATCTGCTCTTTTTACCCGGTTATATTGCAAGTTAATTTGTCTGTTTTTAGCAAGAGACTTAAGCAGTTTTTTGCCAAAAGCACGAGCATTCACAAGTGTTGCTCTATGCATATTGTCCATTTGTATCCAGTCGGCAGAGTTATCAATTAAATGTTGCTTATTACCGCTGTTAGCACCCCACCTAATGCTGTTCTCTTTCTCAATTAACATTTTAATAAGAGGGTCTATAGGCAGTACTCCATTTTCGTTTAAACAGTAAACCGATGCCCCGTGGATCGATTTATCATGGTAGGCATCTACATGGAGGCTGATAGATAGGTTTGCTTTGTGTTCTTGTACAATAGCTACCCGTTTTGTAAGTGTGAGGAAGCTGTCGTCATCTCTTGTGAGGTATGCTTTATATCCAGAAATTGAATTAAGCTGTGATTGCAACCTTTTAGCAACAGCCAGCACTACATCTTTCTCTTTTGTGCCTGCTTCTCCTATGGTTCCCGGGTCTATGCCTCCATGACCAGGATCTATTACAATAATTTTATCATTATTATCAGTTGTTTTAGGTGGTTCTTCCAGTTGCGATGTTCTTATTTTTGGTTGGTTGTTTGTTGTGGGTACTTGTTTTGCAGTATGTATATCTTGGTTGCTATTTGCTAAAGATCTGGCAATTAAAGTAACTTTTAGATATGGCCCTAAAATATCATTCTCAAAAGATGTCCTGGTTATTGCCTGCTCGTTTAGGTCTATGACTATTCTTGCAGTGTTTTTTCTGGGGTGTCCGACTCTTATTTTTGCTATTAGTTTGTTTGCAAACCCTTTTAAATTGTCAATACCGTAAATTCCAGAGTTATGGAAATCTATAACATATCGTGTTGGTGAGTTAAGGTGAAATTTACTGTAGGATAGATTGTTATCAACTCTAAATATCAACTCTGTATAGTCAATATCATAAATAATTTGTTGAGCTGTTACAGTAGTTTTTGCCGCAGTTTTGTTCTGTTTTGCACTTTCATGAACTCCTTCTAACTTGAAAATAGGCATTGGCAACGCAATATTCCCAGTAGATAGAGCAAAGAATTTTAGAAGGTTTCGGCGTTTCATAAAATGGACACCTTAATTTTTTAACTAACTTTCGATAAGTATAACTTTGTTGTCCTATAAAATAACTTATCGGTATGAAATTGATAATACTTTAGAATGTTTGTGTATTTTGCCTTTTTCGGGTATATTGAATGGTTGGGGTGAGGATAGCTTAAACGTTAGGCATTAACTTATCTTTGAGTTGCTAAGCAAGCGTGCGCATACATATTTAACAAGAAATAAGAGAACGGCTAAATGGTAAATCTTGATAAGATATCCTTCAGCAAAGCTCATCATATTTTGCATACATTAGAAATGTGCATGATAAGTCATGAGCAGTGGTTTGAGAGAATAAACCGCAACCTGATAAAAAAGCAGCCATTTGCTCTACAGTTTACCGACAAAGAAGCATATAACAAGTGCCGTATGGGTGGTTTTTTGCGAACCCTAGAAGATGATCTTCTAGGCAGCGATATATATGAAGATATTATTTTTTTACATAAAAGAGTGCACTTTACAGCACGTGCAATTACCCAGGTTAAAGTATCAGAATATAATAAAATATACGAACTGTATGACGAGCTTATAAACCAAAGAAACGCCATGAAATGGATTGTGCTTATTCTTGAAAATCAGTTGAAGAATAATATTGTTCAGGTGGACCCCCTAACTGGTCTTATGAACCGACAAAAAATGGAGACTACTCTACAACGTATACGTGGTGGTGAAGAATCAGACTCTATAGTATGTATTGCCGATGTAGACCATTTTAAAAAGGTTAATGATACATATGGCCATACTGTCGGTGATCTTGTACTTATAAATATTGCAAATTTAATGAAGAGCAATTTACGACCAGCTGACACAATTTTTCGTTATGGTGGTGAAGAGTTTGTGCTATCAATTACCGCACCTAAAAACAAGGTGTTCAAAATAGTTGATAATTTACGCAAGATAATTGCAAAATCAGTAACTAATACTATGGATGGCCAGGAGATAAAGGTCACAGCATCTTTTGGTATTACATTTATGGATAGAGAAATTTCGGTTACTGATAATCTTTCAAATGCAGATAAAGCTCTTTATCACTCTAAAGAGTCAGGGCGCAACCGTGTTACCCAGTATGAAGATATTGTTTGAAAAAGTAGCAAAAAGTGGTAAGAAAAAAAGCTTAATAACTCCGGTCTACAGCAAAGTCAGCTAGTTTTAGCATGGTGTCACGTTCAGTAGATTGTGGAAATGATGCTAATTGGGCTTTAGCTTGTTCCACAAGGTTACGGGCGGTTTTCATGGCATAATCAAGAGAGCCTCTATCCTTTATAATTTGAATAGCTTTTTTTAGACCTTCTTCAGGGTGGTTGGTATCTTCAAGGCAGAGCCGCCAAAATTCTCGTTCTTCCTCAGAACCCTCAGCATAAGCATGGATAACAGGTAGGGTTATTTTCCCCTCTTGAAAATCATCGCCAATAGTTTTGCCTAAAGTCTCTTGTGTGGCAGAATAGTCCAAAGCGTCATCTACTACCTGATAAGCTTGGCCTAACAGAAGGCCATAATTAGAGACCTTTGCGATTTCCTCTTCACTACGATTGCATAACAGTGCCCCAAGTTGTGTGGCAGCAGCAAATAGAGTGGCGGTTTTACTAGAGACCACCTGCATATATTTTGTCTCATCTGTTGCCAGGTCGTTGGTGACAACCAACTGCAACACTTCACCTTCTGATATAACCGCACAGGCATCAGCAATAATTTGTAAAACTTGCAAGTCTCCATGTTCTACCAGCATTTGGAAAGAACGAGAAAATAGAAAGTCACCTACTAACACTGGTGCTTTACTGCCCCAAACAGAGTTTGCAGTCTCGCTACCTCTACGTGTAAGTGAACCATCTACCACATCATCATGTAAAAGGGTGGCGGTATGGATAAACTCTACAACAGCAGCAAGTAGTGCGTGTTGCGTACCAGAGTAACCAAACATTTTTGCTGTTAGTAGAGTGAGTGCCGGACGCAGACGCTTGCCACCACTATTAATTAGGTGTGATCCCAGTTGGGGAATAAGCTCCACCTGAGCATTTAATTGCTCTATAATGATCTGGTTGGTTTTTTCTAAGTCGTCTTTAATTAGAACGTGCAACTCTGCTAAAGCTGTAGGTAGCTCTTTTTTTGGACTATTATTATCTGGAGATTGGATCTTCACTTGAGACCGTTTACGTAGGATTTCATGGAGAACTAAATAGTCACAGGTTTAAGGGTTAAAGATCTACAAACAAGCACAACTACATTGTAAAACCAAACCATAAAGCCTATAAACACCACCTGATATATTATAAATTAAACCAATTTTTAACAGACTAACCAAACAACAGTCAATACACAATTTCTATACAAATCAGGGCTACTGTATACCTAACCCCCACAATTGGGGAGGAAAAAACCGTCATGACAGGTAAAAAACAACTTTTTTGGCTTAAAAAAGGCCGTACAATATGCTTAGCCTCGGCATCACCAAGGCGGTTAGAACTGTTGGTACAGGTAGGAATAGAACCATTTGTCTACCCAACAGATGTAAACGAGACTATTTATAAAAAAGAGAAACCAAAAAAGTACGCCAAACGTATGGCGATAGCAAAAGCTCAGGCTGGATTAAAATCAGGTCATGATATTATATTAGGTGCGGATACGGTTGTGGTTTTGGACGGCAAAGTTTTAGGCAAGCCAGCAGATAAACGTGATGCTATAAATATGTTGAGTAAATTATCAGGTAGGCAGCATAAGGTTATTACGGCAATTGCCATTATTTCACCAAAAACCGATAAAATTTTAGCAAAAGAGGTAGAAACCAAAGTTTGGTTTAAAAAAGTTAGTAAAAGTGATATCCGTAAATATGTCGCTACAAATGAACCGATGGATAAAGCTGGGTCATATGGTATACAAGGGGTTGGGGCGTTTTTAGTGAAGAAAATAAAAGGCTCTTATAGTGGTGTTGTAGGGCTGCCATTGTTTGAAACTTTGCATTTATTGACAAATTCTAATTGACTCTTTCTTCAATACCGTGATAATGGGTCGGTTCAGGGATAGGAGATTATACATATCCCTTGTATAGATAAATATATTATTACTTAATAAATTTCAGATGCAGTATCGGTCTTAATGATTGTAATTGGAGGTTTTCTTTAACATGTATGCAGTGGTCCGCACAGGCGGCAAACAATATAAAGTAGCAGTGAACGATATTCTGCGTGTTGAAACCCTATCTGGTGAAAAGGGTGATGAGGTCACATTAGATGATGTGGTCATGTTAAGTGATGATGACGGTATTAAAACCGGCAAAGATCTTGAATCAGCAGCAGTGAAAGGAACTATCGTTTCACAGTTTCGTGATAAAAAAGTTCTTGTCTTTAAAAAGAATCGTCGTAAAAACTATCGCCGGACCAATGGTCACAGGCAGAGTTTGACTGAACTGAAAATTACCTCAATTCAGTAGATTTTATTTTCATAGTTGATCTTCATGTTAAGTTGAAAGTTTTTAGTATATTAAAACCACCATTTGTTAATTTATTTGGTTTTTTAATTTTTTCTCAAAATAGTGAAGGTCTTAAACTTATAAAAGAGAGTTTTAACAATGGCACATAAAAAAGCCGGTGGTAGTACCCGTAACGGGCGGGATTCAATTGGTCGTAGGTTAGGCGTAAAAAAATATGGTGGCCAGAATGTTGTCCCTGGCAACATCATCATGCGGCAGCGTGGAACCAAGGTAAATCCTGGTGACGGTGTTGGCATGGGTAATGACCACACTATATTTGCTGTTGCTGAAGGTAAGGTAGAATTTAGCAAACGCAACAACAAACAGTATGTAAATGTAGTACAAGCCTAAACCTGCTTTTTGGGACTGTTTGTTTTAAGATTAAGTTTTTCATGTCCTTTGCTTGTATGTAGAAGTTATTTTTGTGAGAAACGGCAGTTGAAAGTATAAACTTTCAACTGCCGTTTCTGGCTTTAACCTAGCAACATTAATGAATAATTTCTCTTTTACTAGGCGCTAACTATAGCAGTTACATTACAGTTTTACATATAGTTCTATATCTTTCAGCTGGATATAAACCATGTATTATCATGATGTTATCTATAGGGTAGAGCCTTATTTAAGAATAATCCGGTTAGAAGCCAATGCGTTTCCTTGATGAAGTAAAAATTTTTGTACGGTCTGGAGATGGTGGCAATGGGGCTGTATCGTTTCGCCGTGAGAAATATATCCCATTAGGTGGTCCAGATGGTGGTGATGGAGGCAGGGGCGGTGATGTGGTGCTTGTTGCTGATAGTCACCTTAACACCCTTATTGATTTTCGTTATACCCAACACTTAAAAGCCAAGCGTGGCATGCACGGCATGGGCAAAGACCGCACAGGTCGTTCTGCTGAACATCTGGTAATGAAAGTCCCGGTGGGAACCCTCGTGCGAGATGATGCTGATGGTGGGGTGCTTTTTGACTTTACCGAAGACGGTCAACGTTTTGTGGTGGCAAAAGGTGGCGATGGTGGCCATGGCAACAGCCGTTTTAAAACTTCCACCAACAGAGCGCCTAGAAGAGCTGACCCAGGTTATGAGGGTGTAGAGATTTGGCTGCGATTAGAGCTAAAACTACTGGCTGATGTTGGTTTGGTTGGTCTGCCAAATGCTGGAAAATCTACCCTTATTTCAACAATATCTGCGGCAAAACCAAAAATAGCTGACTATCCATTTACCACTTTGGTTCCAAATCTTGGTGTTGTGCAATCAGGATATTTTAGTTATGTAGTAGCTGATATTCCTGGTTTGGTAGAAGGTGCTGCTGATGGCCATGGGCTGGGCCATATGTTTTTAAAACATGTGGAGAGATGTGCGCTTTTGGTGCATTTAGTTGAAATTTCTCCAGTTGATGAGAGTGACCCTGTAGAAAATTTTGCTATGATCGAGAGAGAGTTAAAGGCATATTCTCCTGCACTTGCAGCAAAGCCTCGTTGGATTGTCATTAGCAAATGTGATGTAGCTGATGATGAGCTCCGCGATGAAGTAGTGTTGGGTTTTAAAAATATGTTACTTAAAAAAGATGGTGAGTCAGACAACCCAACTCCGGTTACTATTCTTTCTTCTGCTAGCTCAGAAGGTATAAAAGATTTTATTGATGATTTAGGCGATAGGGTAAGGACAGAACGAGCTAAACAAGCTGCTGCAGCTGAGAAAAGCTTGGAAGATGCCCCAACTAAAGCTGGTAAAAAACCTGTTGTGAAAGATTTAGACAATCAAGATGACGATGACTTTGATGATGGGGGTGTAGAGTGTGTCTGGGTCCCTTGATAGTGATGATCAAACAGATATAGCGTGGACTTTAACCCAAGAGTGGGAAAAGGTCCGTTCGGCACGCAGAGTTGTAATTAAAATTGGCTCCAACCTTCTTACAGGGGGCAAGCAAAGCCTGCGTAGGTCGTGGATAGCCAAACGTGTAGCTGAGATAGCAACCTTAGTAAAAGGTGGTCGCAAGGTAGTGATTGTCACCTCTGGCTCTGTTGCTGCTGGCCTGCCTTTGTTGGGCCTTAACCGCCCTGCTGCAAACCTTAGAGAAAAGCAGGCTGCTGCATCTGCTGGCCAAGGTATACTGCTTAACTGTTACCAAGAGGCCTTTGCTAACCATGGTATTCATATAGGTCAAGTTCTTCTTTCCCGTGATGATGTCTCCCATAGGCGGCGGCATTTAAATGCTAGAGACACTCTGGAGACTCTGTTAAACCTTGGCCTGGTACCGGTGGTAAACGAAAATGATACTGTAGTGGTGGAGCAGCTAAAGTTTGGTGATAACGATACTCTATCTGCCAATATTGCCGATCTCATAGGTGCAGATCTTCTGGTTTTGTTATCAGATGTTGATGGTTTATATAAAGAGGACCCTCGTCAAAACCCTGAAGCTCAATTAATTCCGTTAGTAGCAGAGGTGACAGCAAAAATAGAAAAATTGGCTGGTGGTACAGGATCTTTAGTAGGCAGTGGTGGCATGGTAACTAAGTTAAGGGCTGCTAAAATGGCTGCTCGCAGTGGTTGTGCCATGGTGCTAACCTGTGGATTTAGAAAAAACCCCATTAGCGAGGTTTTTGGACAATACCCAGTAGGAACCCTGTTTTTAGCTGAGCAAAATCCCTTAAACAGTTATAAAAGGTGGATAGCCAATTCAACTGTTGTCCGGGGTGAACTTGTTTTAGATAAGGGGGCTATAACTGCTCTATCTAAAGGCAAAAGTCTTTTAGCTAAAGGTATTGTATTGGTTGATGGTAGTTTTGATAGGGGCGATGTGGTTAGTTGTCTTGATGCAAACGGTGTACGAGTTGCTAAGGGAATTGTTCATTATAATGGGGATGATCTTCGAAAAATAGCTGGCTATCATAGCGATGAATTTGAAAGTATACTTGGATTTATGGGTGAGACTGCTATTATCCATAGAAATGAGTTGGTAATGCTTGATTAAATATTTGAGGAAATATAACCGTGCGCGATATTGAAACCATGGTAGAAACAGTTGCTAAACAGGCTAGGCAGGCAGCTAGAACTTTGGCTGGTGCTTCTGGTGGCAATAAAAACAAAGCTTTGGAGATTATGGCAAATCTGCTCATTGAGCGATCCGCAGATTTAAAGCGTGAGAACAAAATCGATTTAATAGCAGCAGAAAAAAATGGTCTCACTTCAGCTATGATTGACCGTTTAAGGCTTACCGATAAGGTAATAGCTGGCATGGCTGATGGTTTACGACAGGTAGCTGCACTGCCTGATCCTGTTGGAGAAATAACAGAGATGAAACCAAGGCCCAACGACTTGAAAATTGGCCGAATGCGGGTTCCATTAGGGGTTGTTGGCATTATCTATGAGTCTCGCCCTAATGTAACAGCAGACGCTGCTGCTCTTTGTGTTAAGTCAGGCAATGCAGTGATTTTACGTGGTGGTTCAGAGGCCAGATATTCCAACCGGGCTATTGCAGCTATTCTTGCCCAAGGTTTAAGTGATGCAGGGCTGCCCCAAGCAGCAGTACAATTTATTGATACTACAGATAGGGCAGCGGTTGGTGCTCTGCTTAAGTGTAATGAATTTGTAGATGTAATTATTCCCCGTGGTGGTAAAGGGTTGATTAAACGGGTAATGGAAGACTCTACCATTCCGGTTATTAAACATTTAGATGGAATTTGTCACACCTATATAGACCGTTACGCTGATTTGCAAATGGCCGAAAATATTGCTTTTAACGGTAAGATGCATCGCACTGGTGTGTGTAACGCAACAGAAACTCTATTGGTGCACAAAGCAGTAGCAAATGAGTTTTTACCTCGTATTACCAACCTTTTATCAGATTCTGGTTGCGAAATAAGAGGGTGTGAGCAGACCCGTGATTTATCAGGAGCATCAATATCTGTCGCACAAGCTACAGATGAAGATTGGAGAACTGAATATTTAGAAGCAATTTTATCAATAAAAGTTGTGGCCAGCCTTGATGATGCCATGAATCACATAGAAAAATATTCGTCACGACATACTGAAGTAATAGTTACTGATAACCATAACCGAGCCATGCGTTTTTTAAGGGAGGTAGACTCCTCCTCGGTAATGGTTAATGCATCTAGTAGGTTTAGTGACGGTTTTGAATATGGCTTGGGGGCTGAAATGGGTATTTCTACTGATAAGCTCCATGTTAGGGGGCCAGTAGGGTTGGAAGGTCTGACTTCTCTTAAATATATAGTAATGGGAGAGGGGCAGGTAAGGGGTTGAGGTAGGTAAAGAAGTGAAAAACCCTACCAAAAGAAAAATAGGTGTTTTAGGAGGCGCATTTAACCCACCGCATTTTGGTCATTTATTACCTGCTATGGAGGTGATAGAGAGAGTTGGTTTGCAGCAGGTACTGTTTTTGCCTTCGGGTGAACATCCCTTAAAAAAAAATAGTATCATTGCCGCTAATCATCGATATGCTATGACTAAAGCTGCTATAGACCAAACTCCGCAATTTGCAATAAGCGACTTGGATGTTAAACGCGCTGGCACTTCTTATTCGGTAGATACATTAGCAGAGTTAGCCAATAGATATCCTGACCATGAGCTGGCTTTTATGGTGGGTAGCGATATTTTAGGAGAGCTTCACCTTTGGAAAAGTTGGCATAAAATACTGGATAATGCCCACATGTTAATGATGGTGCGTCCAGGGATTGATGTTGATTTAAACTCTCCAATTGTAGATAAAAATGTAGTTGAATTTTTAGTAAACAACCGAGTGGAAAATCCAGAACAACTAGACGCTGCAAGTGGTGGGTCATATAAATTTATCCAGATACCAGTTACCCCTGTAGATATTTCTGCTACCAAGGTAAGGGCTATGGTAAAAAATGGGATAAACTACGACAAATATACCCCAGCTGGGGTGGTGAAATATATAATAGAGCATAGACTTTATTTAACCTGAGTTTAAACCCGTCATAAAAAAAATATACGGGTAAAGAGAGTATAATGATGGAAAGTGAACAGCTAGCAAAACAGCTCCAAGAAGTTTTAGAAGACAAAAAAGGGGTTGATATTGAGCTGATGGACCTGCGTGAACGCTCTACCTTTACAGATTTTTTTCTAGTTGTTACCGGAACCTCATCCACCCATGTTTCAGCTTTAGCAGAAGAAGTTGACAGATTTGCCTCACAAAATAAGGTGCAAATTTTAGGTAATGAAGGAAACCGTGAGTCAAAGTGGGTTTTGGTAGATTTAGGTGATGTAATTGTCCATGTATTTTTAGCCGAAGCTCGTGAGTTATATAGTTTAGATAAACTATGGAGCAAAGATACCATGTTGCTTAATAAACGTCGTGATGAAGAGGCGTTAGCTGAGGAAATAAGTAAATTTGAGGCCAGTGAAGTTGAGGCCAGTGAAGAAGATAAAAATTAAGTAAGAGGGTAACACTTGAAGTTTCGTATAATAGCAGTTGGTCGAGGTGCGCCCAAACCCATTAAAACCATGGTAGATGACTATATCAAACGTCTACAACGCATGGCTCCTACCTTGTTAGTAGAGATAGCAGAAGAGCGTCGCACAACAGCAAGTAGCAGTAACACAGCACAGCTTTTAAAAAAAGAGGCGGGGCGAATACGAGATAAAATCCCGCCGGGAGCAGTTGTAGTACCTTTAGAGATAACTGCACCAATAATATCATCAACGGATCTTGCAACAAAAATAAACCGTCAGGCTGACAGTGGAGAGAGGGAGATATGCTTCATAATAGGTGGCCCTGACGGTCTTGATAAAAGTTTGTTAAATAACCCCTGGAAAATATCTTTTGGCCCTATGACTTTTCCCCATATGCTGGTAAGGGTGATGTTACTAGAGCAACTCTACCGCGCTATGACTATTTTGGAGAGAGTTCCTTATCATAGATAAGGTGCTAATAACACCGTAATATATTTTCTCTATTTGTAAAATTATTCTTTTTTATATTAATTACAGATACAGATTAAATATATATTTAACCATGTTCTTAATATCTCTTCTGATCTTAAATATTTTTTTTATTTGCGATATTTATCTATAACCAACCTCTGTACAGCCTCAGTTAGAAATATTATACTTCAATTTTTATGAATTTCAGCTAGAAATATATCTTCTTGAAGTTAAGGCCTTAACGATCAATTAAATGTTGTTTCTTAAGTCGTAAACATTTGTTTTTTTTGTAAGTTATTTATTTTATTAACAAATGTTCATTATTTAAATAATTCCAACAAAAAAAATGCAAAATAATTCAAAAAAAATGGTGAATAAATTTAGGGTTTGAGGTATTAGTATATTAACGGTCATTAATCCCTAAAATAATAGGTTCATCACCATGGCAGAAGATCCAAAAACCAGCGAAGAAACTACCGAAGAAGAAGATACCGAGAGACAGAATCTTGATGATATGACTGTCTTGGATGGTGCTGGTCAGTCTGAAGATATTGATGCTGAGAGTATGGCTGATATCTCTTCAGAAGGGGTAGAGGATAGCGGTGGATCAAGCTCTATTAATATGGGTAGTAGAGAGCAGGCTACGGAAGATGCTGCCAATGTGATGTCAGCCTTAACAGATATAGAAGGTTTTTCTCAAGTATCGCGTGGTGAAGAAGAAGAAGAGGTAGCAGATGATGCACTAGATTTAGGCACACAAGAGTTTCAAGCAGCCGAAGAAGAGTCAGTAGGAATTGAAAGTACAGCTACCCGTTATCAAACTTCAGAAACAGAAGCAGGTGCAGAGGAAGAGGATGGAGAAGAGCTAGCTGCTTCAGCAAGATCTGGAACATCAGCTCAAGGCGGCTTCGGAGTTGGAGAGGAGGAGGAAGAAGAAGAGGCAGAAGAGGAGGCGGAAAGAGCAGCAGAAGAGGCAGCCCAAGAGTTAGCAGAAGAAGAAGAGCAAGAGGCAGAAGAGCAAGAGGCAGAAGCCGAACCAGAGCCGGAACCCGAGCCAGTATTTGAGGATACAATCGCATCGGAAGCATCGTTAGAAACCGCGGATGCCTCAGGCACAGAAGATGGAGCCATTAGTCTTAATATAGCATCTGGTTTAACAGATACCGATGGTTCTGAATCTCTCTCCATAACTATTGAGGGTGTCCCAGAAGGAGCGGAACTCTCTGCAGGTACGGATAATGGAGATGGCACTTGGACTTTAGAGCCTGGTGACCTTGAAGGCTTGACAGTTACCCCACCTGAAAATTCAGATAACGACTTCACTTTAAGTGTAACAGCTACAACAACAGAATCATTTGGTGGTGATCAGACCTCAGTTACCGGAAGCATAAATGTATCAGTTGATGCTGATGCTGACGCACCAACATTAGTATTAGAAGATAGCGCGTCTGGCACTGAAGATGGTGGAGCTATTCCACTTGATATAAGCTCTGGTTTAACAGATACAGATGGCTCAGAGTCCTTATCAATCACAATTGAGGGTGTTCCCGAAGGAGCAGAACTTTCCGCAGGAACCGATAATGGTGATGGCACATGGACACTGGAAGCAGACGATCTTGAGGGTTTAACAATTACCCCAGCTGAGAATTCCGACGAAGATTTTTCCTTAAGCGTAACAGCCACCTCAACAGAGGGAGGCGGTGGAGATACAGCCACCACAACGGGAACCATTGATATATCAGTAGATGCTGAAGCTGACGCGCCTACTTTGGTAATGGATAATGCATCAGGCACAGAAGATAACGCAATAAGCTTGGACCTCTCTTCTGGCCTAACAGATACCGACGGATCAGAGTCATTATCCATAACCATTGAAGGTGTACCAGAAGGAGCAGAACTTTCCGCAGGTACAGATAATGGAGATGGAACCTGGACCTTGGATGCTGGAGATTTAGAAGGTTTAACAGTAACCCCAGCAGAGAATTCCGATGAAGATTTCACCTTAAGTGTAACCGCTACATCTACAGAGGCTGATGGAGGTGATACAGCTACTACCACAGGCACAATAAATGTATCCGTAGAAGCCGATGCCGACGCACCAACCCTAGAACTGACCGATACCGCATCAGGCACAGAAGATGGAGCCATAAGCTTAGACATAGCCTCCGGCCTTACCGATACCGACGGATCAGAGTCTCTATCCATAACCATTGAAGGAGTACCAGAAGGAGCCGAACTATCCTCCGGTACAGACAATGGAGATGGCACTTGGACATTGGATGCAGGAGATTTAGAAGGTCTAACCATAACTCCTCCTGAGAATTCCGATGAAGACTTTTCCTTAAGTGTAACAGCTACATCCACAGAGGCAGATGGTGGAGATTCAGAGTCAGTATCAGGAACAATAAATGTTTCAGTAGATGCTGAAGCTGACGCGCCAACCCTAGAACTAACCGATACCGCTTCAGGTACTGAAGATGGAGCAATTAGCTTAGATATAGCTTCCGGTCTAACTGATACTGACGGATCAGAATCCCTATCCATAACCATTGAAGGAGTACCAGAAGGGGCCGAACTCTCCGCAGGTATAGATAATGGAGATGGAACCTGGACTTTGGATGCAGGAGATTTAGAAGGATTAACAGTAACCCCACCTGAAGATTCCGACGAAGATTTCTCATTAAGCGTAACAGCTACATCCACAGAAGCTGATGGAGGGGATACAGCCACCACAACAGGCACAATAAATGTATCAGTAGATGCCGATGCTGATGCCCCAACCCTAGAACTAACTGATACCGCATCAGGCACAGAAGATGGAGCCATAAGCCTAGATATAGCCTCCGGTCTAACCGATACCGACGGGTCAGAGTCACTATCCATAACCATTGAAGGTGTTCCAGAAGGAGCCGAACTCTCTGCAGGTACGGATAATGGAGATGGAACCTGGACTTTAGATGCAGGAGATTTAGAAGGATTAACAGTAACCCCAGCAGAGAATTCCGATGAAGATTTCTCCCTAAGCGTAACAGCTACATCCACAGAGGCTGATGGAGGAGATACAGCCATCACAACTGGAACAATTGATGTATCCGTAGATGCTGAAGCTGATGCACCTACATTGGTTATGGATGATAGTGCCTCAGGCACAGAAGATGGAGCCATAAGCTTAGATATAGCCTCCGGTCTAACAGATACCGACGGATCAGAGTCACTATCCATAACCATTGAAGGAGTACCAGAAGGAGCCGAACTCTCCGCAGGTACAGATA
>JADGBW010000193.1 GCA_015231305.1 Magnetococcales bacterium
CCCGCTTTCCAATAGGAATTTCATTTCCTGCTGGTTCTGGTTTGGTTGCCTTTGCGGCTGCGACTGGTTCCATGCCATTGGTAATGCCAGAGTCTGTTTTGGTAAGGTTTAAAGGTGAGTTACAGCCAGGTGTAACCCTGCGTGATTTGGTTAACGCCATTCCATATGTTGCAATTCAGCGTGGTTTGTTAACAGTTGAGAAAGCAAACAAGAAGAACATCTTCTCCGGCCGTGTTTTAGAGATTGAGGGCTTGCCAGATTTAAAAGTAGAGCAGGCATTTGAGTTGTCTGATGCCTCGGCGGAGCGTTCTGCTGCTGCTTGTTCGGTCCATTTAGGTAAAGAGTCTGTTGTTGAGTATGTTGAGTCTAACGTAACCCTACTTAAAAATATGTTGCACCGTGGTTATAAAAACCCTGTTGCTATTCAAAACCGCATTAAGGATATGGAAGCATGGTTGGCTAATCCGGTTCTGTTGGGTCCAGATGCGGACGCTGAATATGCAGAGGTTTTAGAGATTGATTTAGCGGATATTAAAGAGCCTGTTCTTTGTTGTCCTAATGATCCTGATGACGTTAAGCTATTGTCAGACGTTGCTGGCAACAAGATCGACGAGGTATTTATCGGTTCTTGCATGACAAATATCGGTCATTTCCGCGCTGCTAGCCGTATTTTAGATGGTCAACCGCCAATACCAGGCACATTGTGGGTTGCACCACCTACAAGAATGGATGAACGGCAGTTGATTGATGAGGGTGTATACAGTGTATTAGGCAAGTCTGGTGCGAGAACTGAGATGCCGGGTTGTTCATTGTGTATGGGTAATCAGGCACGGGTAAGAGACAATGCAGTAGTTGTTTCTACTTCGACACGTAACTTTAATAACCGTTTGGGTACTGGTGCACAGGTATATCTATCCAGTGCAGAAGTTGCTGCGGTTACTTCGTTATTGGGTAGGCTTCCTACAGTTGCCGAGTATATGGAAGCGGTAAGTGAGCGTGTGACTCCTAAGTCGGAAGATACGTATAAGTATCTGAATTTCCATGAGATCAAGGATTACGAAACCAGTAACGCATAAAACTAATATGGGTGCAGGGAGATTATCTCCCTGCCGGGTTTGGGCAGCGCCCAAGGTTCTAAGCAGTTGGCTTTGCTGTAAGGCCGAATTTAAAAAACGTCTCGGCCAGTTTGAAAAATTTCCAATAAGATAAACCCCGCTTTTGGGGTTTGTCTTATTGGAAAAGCTATTAACCTACCCAATGTTAGAGTAATACAAAAAACCCTCAAAGGAGCGATCCTAAGAGGGTTTTTTTTGTGCAAGTTTTGTTAAATATTAATTAAATCAAAATATGTAAATACGCAAAAAGCTAGAAAAATAACATAAAAATATATACAATAATTCCGAAAGTATAAAAACCAAGCATAAAACGGCAATAGTGGATAAAGCTATGGATTTACACATACATATACCCAAAGACCTAGAAATAGTGCTTTCAGACATTCCCGATAAACAAGCCTATGCTATCGATGCTATGAGAAAACAGGCAGAGCAAGATAAGGCTGATTATGACAAATGGGCAAGTGAACAGATCCAAGAAGGGCTAGAGGCAATTAAAAGGGGAGATATTGCATCAGATGAAGAAGTAAAGGCATATTTCAAAAAGCGTGGGGTTGATGCTTAAAATTAAGTGGTCTAATCCAGCATTGGGGAACCTGTCAAAAATTGAAGAGTATATAGCACAAGATAACCAGGAAGCATCTACAAGGGTTTCTCAATATATTTACAATTTAACAAAAAAACTAGCTGTTACTCCAAATATGGGAGTCGGGGGCAGAGAGCCAAACACACGTGAGCTTTTTTGCTCAAAATACCCGTATGTAATAGTCTATCAAGTACAAGAGAATATCATCTACATTGTTCAAATTTTGCATACTAAACAAAGATACCCTAAGAGTGGTCAAAACATTGAATAATCTATCTCTCCAAAAATTTGACATTTCCCAGCACTATTAACTCTACATATTTAGGGGAGAAAACCCTTGAGGGGGCGATCCTTTGAGGTTTTTTTGTTTTAGAGGGGGATGGTTAATCCTTTCACTGACCTTTTTAGATTTGGTAGCATCTCTGAATTGAAAACTATAAACATACTGTTATCTGGGGATTGACTGTCCGCAGACGTTTCAAGAGATGGAAGAATGGTTTCATGACGATACAACTAATAGGTACTTTATTCGTCGTCTTCTATGGCTCGGTTGCTATGTTTGTCCAGCCTGAAGAACCATGGGTTATGTCATATGGTTTAATTTGATCAGAGTTTGTCGTGGACGGACTCTCTGACAGCAGGCGCAATTTTTCAAGATAATTACAGCCCCTATAGTTATGAGAACATCATACTGCATGGTGAACCCATTGGTTCACCATGCAGTATAATGCTTCTTAACTAGTAAGGTAAATTATGTGTTGGAAAGTGAGCAATAAGTTGACTAAAAGATTAGTGGTTCTTGTCATATGGTATCCCTCCTAGTGAACATGGAAAAATGAAATCTATACTATTCTATTTTACTATGTTCACCGATAGGGCACACCATTAGAAAATTATTGTAGACAAGTTTGAAAAAGGGTGGGAACTCGTTCTAGAGAATAAAATTACCACAATTTAACTTTATTTCTCTCCGTGTCATTTTTTGCTTTCAGTTCTTTGGCTTTATTGTCTTCTTTGGTTCTTTTTTGAGCCTTAACTTTTTTTTCCATGTTAACTTCATCACACAGAAAAATGGTTTCTTTTCCTGTTGCTTCATCAACAATTTTTACACTGTGGTTACCGCTATACAGTGTTACCTCACAACTGCCACCTACCTCACTTATAGCTTTTGCCTTAGTTTTTGCTTTCCAAGCATTTTTCCATTTACCGCCAGCTTTTTCCTGATCGTACATTACCCAGCCAGCAAAAGCCTGGGCAGACATAGATATAATAATGGCGATAAGTACCAGTTTTAGCTTGTTGAATTTGGTCATGACAAATACATCCTTAAGTTGCGCAAAGTTATTTATATTATTTATACGTATCAGCAATGTATAATAAATCTATCATATGAGCAACAATTTTTTGATAAAGCTCTATCTATAGTTAAAGATAAAGTTCGGGATAATTCGGAATTTAAAAAAGGTGAGATTCTATTGGATCGAAGGGATTCTTTGGAATATAAAAAAAATTCTGTTCTAGCCAAATCTGTTGTAAAAAGGATGACAAACAATTGCTATATCTATAGACTTTACAAGCTTAACAAGAATGATTCCGGCGATACCTTTACCAAGGTAAAATGTTAAAATAAATGACTTTTCTGGTTTGTAAAGTGTATGGTTAACATCTCTCTGTTGATTTAATGGCTGCTTTAGCACTATTTAAATAGGCTGAAGCAATTTTGGGTGAGAATTCATATGGCAAGTTGCTCTTATGTGGATGGGTTTTGGCATTCATTTCTGCTTCTCGGTTTAGCTAAAGAGAAAGAAGGGGGGTAAAAAGTTCTTGAGTATGATCAATACGGTTTAGAAATTACCAATTACAATAATTGGTTGAAAGACGGTTGCTGATGACCGTATGACCATATGACTATTGGTTTGTCTTGTGACCATCTGGGGATGCTAAAAGAGGCGCAAGAACATATTGATCTCTCTTTTGATGGGATGCGTAAAGCAGGAGTTGTTGGGGTTCTTCCAGAAAACCTCCTAGTCTGAGCCAATTTCCACCAACAACAAAACCAGAACGGCAAAAGCCTGGTAAGACCTAAACGAAGCCCTAGAGATCGCCGAACGTGGCAGTATGGGCCTTTATTTAATGGACGGAGGCTTACTAAAAACCCGTATGCTACTAAGTACAGGAGATAAAAAAGCAGCAAAAAAGATATTCCTTTCAACCGAAAAAATGATCAAAGAAAAAAAATACGGCCTAAAATACCCAGAGTGCAAAGAACTTAGAAACCGTCTAGATTTGAATTAGGATTGTTACTTTTCCCCATTTTAGGTTAAGCTTCCAATTTTAAAATCAACCCATAAAAGGAGTTAACCATGAAAAGCATCCCCCTATTAGTATTAGTAGTAGGCATATATAACGCCATGGCATTTGCCTCGTCAGGCTCTATGGATGGGATTATATGGTCAACTCAGCTTGGTTCCGGGACAAGTTGGGGGTTGAGTACAAATGATCTTATTATTAGCCTAGCAGTTATACTGCTTTATGTTGAGATATTAAAATCCACTCGCAGTGGTATGGCTACGGTTTTAGATCATATGCTTTCATTGGCTCTTTTCGTAGCCTGTTTGCTTGAGTTTTTGTTTGTTAAACAGGTGGGAACATCTACATTTTTTATTATTATCCTAATTACGCTACTTGATGTAGTGGCTGGATTTACTATTACTATCTCAACTTCTACACGAGATATTAATGTTAATGGTGGTGATGGGGTTAATATTTCTTAGTATTAGAAGCAGGGAGATTATCTCCCTGTTGGATTTGCTTAGAAACCAATACTAAAAAAGCTAACTGGATATTATTAATGGAGAGTCAAATTAACCCGAAAATCTAAAACATGGGCAATCCTTTGGAGAAGGTCTAAGCCGATTGAAACTTCCCCATGCTCAATCTTAGAAATAATTTTTTGTGTAGTGCGTGCTTTTTTAGCTAATTTTGTTTGAGAAAATCCCTTCTCTTTCCGTCTTTCATGAACTCTTAAAGCTACTTGCACTTTTAAAGATTCTTCATCCCAAATTTTTTTAAATTCAGGATCTTTTAAACACTCTTCAATATAAGCGTCTCCGTCCTCTAAGAGTTCGGGGCGTAATTTGAATTTATCGGCAATCTTTTTAGTCATGGCGGTTAATTTTTATTTAATAAATTTAAGATAGCGATTATACGCGATTTCAAGCTCTTTCTTTGGGGTCTTCTGACCCTCCTTCTTAGTGAAGCCATGAAGAACTATCACGGACTCACGAAAACGAACTTTTATAATAACTCTGTGTAGATTCCTAGACTCTTTTACTCGTATCTCTTCTAGTGGGTAGCTGTGTAGTTTGCGGAAGGATATGCCTTCCATCTTTCCTTCATTTTCTGCTAGGTGACGCAAGTAGAGAATAAACCTAGACTTTGCCTTACCAGATACATTGTCTAAAAAGTCTCGAACTGGTCTGTTTCCATCTTCGTCTTTATAAAAATGAATCTTCATACGTATATAGTTTATATCTTATTAGATATAAAAATCAAGCTAAGTTTCGCTTTTTTGAGAAGTGAAGCTAAACTGCTGGTGAATATTTGTTAGTTATAGTGCAAAGACCTACGAAAACATTTTATCATGAAGCCTATACCAAAATGACATTGCGTTCGTGCAGTGTGCAGTTTATCCTTGGCTTTTGTTAATTGTATTTACCCATGTTAGGTAACTTGCTTTTCCAAAGAGATAAAACCCAAAAAGACGGGTTTTATCTCTTTGGAAATTGATATACCAGCCGGGACTTTTTTTCAGAAGCGAAAAAAAGCCTTTTTAACTCCGGCTTTTTACAAACAAAACCTTGGGCGCTGCCCAAACCCGCTGGGGACCATAATGGTCCCCAGACCCCTGTAGTAGTTTTTTTTCTGGACCTTATTTATGAATGCACTATTTTTTGCCCTTGTATCTATTGCCTTTGTAACTACCGCATTCCGGCAAATTAGCTGGACCCCTGTTCCCAACACCGACTCTCCCATGCAAGTCCTAACCCTAGGCATGGTAAACACCGCCGAATCATCAGTAACCCTCGCAATAGGCCTTGTAGGCGTAATGGCCCTATTTCTGGGCCTGATGAAAGTAGCCGAAAAAGGCGGTCTATTAAAAATACTGGCACGTCTAATCCGTCCCCTAATGGTCTGGTTATTCCCCGAAGTACCACCAGATCACCCAGCAATGGGCGCAATGATCCTAAACATGGCAGCAAATGCTTTGGGTCTTGGTAACGCAGCAACACCTTTTGGTATACGTG
>JADGBW010000194.1 GCA_015231305.1 Magnetococcales bacterium
GATACAGTTGTATTTCTAACCTCAATTTTTGGAGTTGTTATAACCCTTCTATAAACAAACTGTTACTAAACTATAGGTATTTGGTTTAAATGCAGGATATTCTATAGCCTGATATGAATGAGTTATGGCAGGTTACATTACAGTCCGTCCACCTAGTCGGTTTGATTCCATAGGGTTTTAGGGGGAATGGTCAAACCATGTACATTTTGTATGTCATCACGAGAAACTAACACGATTTGAATCCCAACTCTTTTTAATAGAGGGCGTTCCATCCACTTATCTGCAAGTTGTTTAAATTTTTCTGAATGTGGAACAACAGCAATAGGTATATCATTGTTTTCAATTGTTTCGATTGTCATCAATTGACCTATAGCCTCTCTCAGCAATGGATACTCAGGGTTGCCCTTTGTTTTTTGTAGTGGACCTTTCTTACATTCAGCTCGAATTCGATATCCATTAATTTTGGCAACAACATCACCTTCTCCAGAATTTGAGTGGATTTCAAGTCTCTGTTTTCCGCGCTTATATTCACGTTGCCAATCATTAAGACCATTTTTAGCTCCAAACTCTTCCCATTTATGTATCTTCATAAAACATTCAATTTGGAATATTGGTACAGTCCTGCTAACTGACGCACCGTCTATTGCTACTTTAACGGTTCCATCAACCTCATGATGATCAAGCAAAAAGAATGCAAGGCGTAGTGCAACTTCTGCTTCAGGCATTTTATCTTTTGGGGGGCTATAATCACACACTGGTTATTCCTCTCTTATCATTTGTTGAGCAATACCTACAAACTCTCTAATAGCAGCATAGTATTCATCATGCCCTATCATCATGAGATCGTTATGACCAGCGTTGGCAATTTTAACCAGTCTCTTTGGTTGACCAGCTGAATTTTCATACATGGCCTCTCCATCTGAAACTGGGATTATCTCATCATCTTCACCATGTATTATTAGAGTGGGAACTTTTATTTTAGATATCTTCTCATGATTTCTAAACCCAAGAGATTCATCCATTTGGTTGGGCTGAAAACCTCCAATTCGCTCCATAATTGGAGACGTAAATGCTCTACCACTTTCCAGAATTAAACCAGAAATATTTTCTTGTGCAATGTGGGCAACCTCAACAGCTGAGGTGCAACCCAATGATCTTCCCATGATGAAAAGTTGCTCTGATTGAATACCAATTTTTTTCAGCAGTTTTGGAGTTTTCTCGTAAACTGTTATGGCATCGCTTAACAGATTTGAACCAGTTGGTGTACCACCACTTTCTCCGTAACCACGAAAATCGACCACCAGAAAGTTGATACCCATTTCAACATATTCTTGGGTATGATCATAATCAGATGCTATTTCACCATTACCATGCCAAAAGAGGATAGTTGGGCAGCCTAAGCCTGCAATATGAAGCCGGGCAGTAAGTGTTATCCCATCATCTACTGCAATATAAACAGTGTGGATATGCTGATACGTATCCCTGTATTTACTCCTCATGGGGTAGAACAGATACTTTTGCAATGCGGGATGGTCGATTATGGACTGTTTTGACATTTTCATTCAAACCGATAGTGCTTTTTAACAGGTATTTTGATGTTCCAGGTGCAAGACATACCACTGGGAAATGTGACCAAATCTCCTGCACCCATTTGAACTTGTTCTCCACCTTCTGTGGTAACTATTACATCACCCTCCAGGAAATAGCAGGTTTCTGTTTCACTGTAAGTCCAAGGAAAAACTGATACCTCTTTTTCCCAAATTGACCAACTATTAATATTTAATTGGTTTAGCTTATCCTCTGATGGGTTATTTTGAATTTTTATTTTGCTCATTTAATGGCTCCATATTTGTTGTCCGAAAAACCATTGTCAGTTCATTTGAAGATAAGACAATTACCATGGTTTAAAAATGGTTTCTTTTCTCTCTTAATATTGCAAAACGTTCTACTGGGCTTTTATCTTTAAGCCCTAATTTTTCTGCCAACTGGCTGTCTTCGGTACGCAAAAATGGGTTTAGTTTTTTCTCAGTTGCTAGTGTTGTTGGCAGAGTGGGGGTATCGTTATCATTTTTTATAAGTAGCTCTTTTTTTAGGGCAATAAGCTCTTGGTTGTCAGGTTCTAACGTTATAGCAAAACCGTGGTTGGTTAGGGTGTATTCGTGGGCAGGGTATATCTTTGTTGCATCTGGTAGGTTTTTAATTTTTTGCAGGCTTTGCCACATAACATCTGGGCTACCTTCAAAAAGCCGACCACAACCCATGCTAAATAGGGTATCCCCAACAAAAAGAGCATCCGCAGTTCGATAGATGACATGGCCTATTGTGTGGCCCGGTGTATCTATTACCTTTATTTGGCACTCTCCCACGTTTAGGCAATCTCCTTCTACTACTGCATGGTCTAAGATTGGTAGGCGTTGGGCATCAGCTTGGCTACCGATAATTTCAGCTCCATATTTCTTCTGTAATTCTGCTACTCCTCCTATATGGTCAGCATGGTGATGGGTAAGTAAAATGTGAGATAGAGATGCACCTCGTTCATTTAACCACTGGCTAACTGCGGTTGCTTCTCCTGGGTCAACTGCTACATACTCATTAGAGTTGCAGGCAAACATCCAAACATAGTTGTCCCCTAAAACCGGGACAGCCTCGACGATGAGAGATTCTTGGGGCATAATCATATTCAAGGTTCCATTAATAAGTTAATATTTTACCAAAAAACAGTATGGATCTTCTCTATTATGACATTTGATGCCATTAGATTGCAAAGCTGGTATGGAACTGAGCAAGGTAAATCTGCGGTTAGGCTTGCTGGTGGGGTAATGGAGAGGTGGGTTAGCTTACTTCCCGCTAACAAAACATGTGGTTTGGGTTATACACAACCATATTTAAACCATTTATCTAAACATTTAGGTAGTTGTGTTGGGGCCTCCCCCGCTGAAATGGGGGTCTCTAGATGGCCTATGGGTAGAGATAATCGAATTGCTCAGGTTAGACCATATGCTCTGCCGTTTCCTGATCAACATTTTAACCGGGTGGTAATAGCACACCTTCTAGAAGGGGCAGTTTCAAGCCAGGAAATAATCCGTGAAGTCTGGCGGATTTTAGAGCCAGGAGGAAGAGTACTGTTGATGGTTCCTAATAGAGGCGGGCTTTGGGCTAGAAGAGACTCTACACCATTTGGTTGGGGGCAGCCTTTCTCACCTGGGCAGTTGCGAGTTGTATTGCAAGACTCTCTATTTGTTGTGCGGCAATCGTGCTTTGCTCTTTTTCAACCACCTTTAAAAAATAATAAATGGTTGGGTTCTGCTTCATCATGGGAGAAGGCCGGTAACCGTTGGTTTGCCCCTTTGGGTGGGGTAATACTTTGTGAGGCTGAAAAATTGGTTTATGCCAAATCTGCCTTACGATCAGATATTGAGATGGTTCGATCAAAAGCAGTAGAGGTGTTAAATATGGATTCAGCACGTATAGGCAGCATAGATCCACCTGAGTCTTATGAATCTAAATTAAATTTAGCCAATAGTAATACCCAGCAGGAGAAAAAATGAGTGACGCACGTTTAATCCGCCATTTTTTAGATGATATGTTGGTGGAACATGGTTTAGCTAGTAATACATTAGAGGCATACCGCACAGATTTAATAGGTTTGAGCGAATACCTAGCAGGACAAAAGAGCGACTTTATGCAGGCTACCCCTGCTATAATTGCAGAGTGGTTAGCTCTATTATCCCAACGTGATTTAGCAGGCTCTACAGTCGCTCGCAAGCGGTCTGCGGTGGGGCGGTTTTATCGCTTTTTAGGAATGCTTAACCTCAGAAGTGACGACCCAACCCGTTTGTTGGATACCCCACGTAGAATCCGCCACCTACCAGATATTTTAAGTGAATCTGAGGTTGACGATCTTATTGCCTCACCAGACCGTAGCACTGAGCTGGGCCTTAGAGATGCTGCAATGTTAGAGACACTATATGCTACAGGTCTTAGGGTTTCAGAGTTGATCTCTCTCTCTACTGACGGTCTTGATGTAGATTTTGGTTTTTTAAGGGTGGTAGGTAAAGGTGATAAGGAGAGGGTGGTTCCGGTGGGTGAGGTGGCGTTGGATCTCATAGCAAGATATCGCAGTCAATCACGGCCAGTTTTGCTCAAGGGTCGCAGCACTTCTGCGCTTTTTGTTAGCAATCGTGGACACGCTATGACAAGGCAAAATTTTTGGTACATCATCCGCCGTCATGCAAGAGATGCTGGCATACAAAAAAAAATATCACCCCATCTTCTGCGCCACTCTTTTGCCTCTCATCTATTAAATCACGGGGCAGAACTACGTGGTGTACAGATGATGTTGGGACATGCAGATATTTCAACCACTGAAATTTATACGCACATAGCAAAAGAGCGGATGAAGCAGGTCCATGGACAGTTTCATCCACGGGCTTAATTGACGGTATAATGTATACTACAAATCACCTAATTTATTAATACGGAGGTTATTGTTTGTGGAAGAGGAGAGACAAGCAAGAGATAATAAACCAGGAGTTTTCAGGAGGATATTTAAGGGTATTAAATGGGGTATGGGGCTTTTTATTGCTCTGCCATTTATTATTATTCTCACCCCAATGTGGTATATTTTCCGTTGGGATAAAGTCCGCCGTGGTGAAGCAGTTCCTGAGTCCCCATGGTCAGCACTGTTTAATAAAAAAGCTGAAACCCCCAAACCTCCTGCACCACCAAGGGTGCGTCGACCATATACCGATGACGATTACCTAGCCTCAAAGCAAGAGTCCATAGATAGGGCAAACCGCTTAGCTAAAGAAAACCTTGTTAAACACTCTTATGGAAAAGTTGCCATAGTAACTGGTGGTGGGCATCGTATTGGGGCTGCTATATCTTTGGATTTAGCAAAAATGGGATATGTAGTAGCGGTAGCTTATCACCAATCAGCAAATGAGGCCGATGAGGTTGTTGCTGCAATAAGAGAGATGGGTGGTAAGTCAGATAGTTTTGCTTTAGATCTACGTGATCCTAATGCTATATCTTCTCTATTAAATAGTGTTTCAACTACTTTTGGCCCAGTCGATCTATTGATTAATAACGCAGCTCTGTTTTTGCCAACCCCTATAAAAGATAGCCGTTGGGAGGTGATGGAAAGTCTACTGCAAGTTAACCTGCAAGGTCCAATAATGCTTGCAATGGAGGCAATTAGTATAATGGAAGAGCGGGGAGGGCTAATAATAAATATGTGTGATATTTGGGCCGAAAAACCCCTACGAGGTCATGCAGCTTACAGTGCAGCCAAGGCTGGGTTAATCTCCGCCACCCAGGTTTTAGCTCGTGAAGCAGCTCCAAAAGTAAGGGTAAATGCCCTTGCGCCCGGTGCTATACTTCCACCTAAAGATAAAAATGGCAAAGCAGCATATCAAAAGATACTAGCCAGAACCCCATTAGCCGGATCAGCCAGCCCAGATGCCATATTACATGCAATTAGGTATCTGTTAATTGCCGACTATGTAACAGGTGAGGTTCTACATATAGACGGTGGCAGGCGTTTAGTATAAAAAATTAAAATAATATAGGAGTAAATATGAGCAGCAAAGACAGCAACGGAACCGAGCTAATTGATGGAGACAACGTGCAGGTAATAAAAGACCTAAAAATAAAAGGAGCCTCCAACACTTTAAAACGTGGCACAGTAATTAAAAAAATTAAACTAACTTCAAAACCAGAAGAGGTAGAGTGCCGCATGGGAAAAAGCACAATAGTGCTTAAGACTTGCTTTTTGAAAAAGGCGTAATATTTAAAATAATATAATTTGCAGTAAAGCAATAAACCTATAAACGGCAGTTGTAAGCACGCATCTAGCGCAACCTATTGATTCACCTAGCATATCAGGGGAAAGTCTTGTCACCATTAAGGTGACCGCGATTTCCCCTGATACACCAGATAAATCAATAGATTACACTATG
>JADGBW010000069.1 GCA_015231305.1 Magnetococcales bacterium
GAATCAATAGGTTGCGCTAGGTGCGTGCTTACAACTGCCGTTTCTAGGTTTAAGGGTATAAAGCCCAATAGTCACTCTGGCATCCACGGTATATCTTTTTTTCTATCGTTATTGTGTTTATCCAGCCATTTTCTATTTATATGTCTACCCATGTGGCGGATATCACGGTCTACCTGTTCTGATATAGTATATTCGTGAAAATATTTAGCACCATCGGCAACCTCTATTATCCAGCCCTTTGTGCCAGCACGTAGACAGTACTCTCTTTCGTCAGCTAGGGGAGAGAAGCCGTTATCAAAGGGGCCGGCTGTTTCATAAACTTCTCTGCGTAAAGCAAAGAGAAAACCATAAACATCATCACACGGCCCTGGTTCATCACTGCGTTTTTTATTGCGCACCGAACCAACGCCAACTATACCAGTTTTAGGAGAGCTAAACGGTTTAAACATAGCTGCTAAGCAGCCTTTTTTTACTATGCAATCGCCATTTACTATAAGATAAATATCACCCTCAGCTAGCTGTACACCAATATTCCAGGCACGAACCACCCCAGCATTTTGTGATATCTCGCACCATCTGCTAACCGCTGGTTCTGTTTTTGCCACCTCTAATAGTGCCTGGGTTTTTTCAGGGTTATCTTCATATCGGTTGATAACGGCTATTATTTCATATTCTGGCAGAGACTCTGTACCAAGGGCACGAATAGCTTTTTTAAACATAGATACCTTCTCATCCCATGCGGTGATGATTATGGATATCTTTGCAGGTTCTTTTTTTAATTCTGGCAGATCCTGGATTGGGGTTTTTTTCTTCCTAAAAAACATGCGTACTTCCTTTGTTTGTAGCTATTAATCCAAGATAATCATTACACTCTTTAGCTAACAAAATTGGGTTCAAGTCATAACACTCTTTTTTACAACTTTTACTTGCCGAATCAATTTTTAAAATATCAGAGTAAATATGGCATTTTTTTCTACACTCCAGATGTATATCTTCATTAAACAGCCCGTTACCCAATTTAAACATATCCGGTGGGTTCCACTCATAGCCCTGGAAAAGCACTACCTTTTTGTCTATGGCATTGCAAAGGTTGTGTATACCCCCATCTGACAAAACTACTAGCTTCATAGAGTTAAGTTGGGCAGCAAGCTTGCGTATGGATCCAGGGGGGATATGCTCATCACCAAGGCCGTGAAACACATGTGAGCCTACCTCATATATTTTCAGGGTAGGATCATTTGTTTTAAGCTCAGCAATCAACCTTTGCCAGCTAGCTAATGAGTAACGTAACTTCTCCCCATCGTCCCTTTTTTGCCTGCCACGAATATCAGCAACATGTATGGCAATGGAGTTGTTGCCTATTTTAGATTCAGCTTCATTTATCTCTAGGGGTGTTAGGTGGATACGGGGGCGTAGATCGTCAAAGTTAAATAGTTCAGTGTTTATCTGTTGAGCATAAACTAAAGAGAGAATGTTCTGTTTTGGGTGTTCAATCATTCTTTGCAGGTTATCACCAATTGCTAAATATTCAAAAACTGCACTATTCCACTCTGGTAAAACCAGAAACACAGGGTTTTTTTGCTTGCTGCGATCACCATAAAATTTTAAAGTTTTTTTCTCAAGCCAACTTGCAGCTCTAAAATGGTCTACATAGGGGTCATTTTGAAAAAGCTCTACCATGGTGTCATCACCAATTACCTCAAACCATTGGGGGCGATAATGCTCTTTCATTGCTTTAAACAAACAAGAGAGCATTACTGTATCTCCCAAATTGTATGAGAACTTCCAACGGGGAAAATAGAGCTTTATTCGCATGTTGCTAGCATCCACAAAGGTGGTGTCTCCTTTTATAGTATCTCCATAAGTTGGCTGATGATAATAGAGCACTGTTAACAAAGTCTACACCATTGATTATTAAAGTTTGTTAGTGTGGTTTAAACATTGTTAACTATGTGGTATTTTATGGTGATAAATTGGGGCTTTGCCCTAAACCCCACTGAATAAGGTATTTAACTTTTGCCAGACCCGTCCCTATAAATTATTAAATAAAAAGTTGTTAGAAAGTTTTTTATTATGAGCAGATCCTTGAAAATTAATTTTATCTCCCATCTCGACCCTTTTCATTACAGTGGAGGAGGGGAGCAGGTTACTCGCAATCTTATAGAAGAGGGGCGCAGGCAGGGGCATAAAATACGGGTTTGTTTTATAAAGCCTTCTAAATATTCATACTTTAGCCTTCTAAAACGTTATAGAAACCCTGATATATCAATATTATTTGATGTCTTTAACGTGCCAGGTCATAAAAAACATTTCAGTAACCAACAACTAGTTGATATGACAAACAACAACTATGTTATAGGGCAAAATGCATACGGTGATATTTGCAACCTAAATGCCCTGCCTTGTAACGGCGAAATTGGCGATGGTGATGAGTGTGTGGTGAGCAAAGAGCAATATTTTGCTCATGAGGTAAATGAGTCTAGCTGGAACAACGGTCGCTGTACGGTAAACCAAAATAGAGCACTATTTGAAAACGCCAAGCTCAACATGTTTGTCTCTCCACTTCATGCCAGCATTTTTCATAAGCTCTACCCCAGCATTAAAGATAAAAGCTTTATTATAGAACCAATAATAGATGTTGATAGCTTTGTGGATAAAAATATAGAGCGTGACATTCCCTATGCATCATATGGTGGTATGAGTGAAGCCAAGGGTTTTTATAATATATGGGAACAACTTGCTGACAAGGAGGTTGTTTTTTTTGGCTCTGGTGATAAACAGCTTGCCCATAAAAATAAATTTGGTAAAGAGATAGGCCGAATACCATACGATGAAATGCCCGACTTTTTAAACAGGGTAGAACATTATGTCCACCTACCCCGTTGGCCCGAACCAAACGGCTTGGTGGTTAACCAAGCAGCATTATGTGGTTGTAAACTGGTGATAAATGATAATGTCGGGGCAATAACACATAATTTTGATATTTTAGATAGAGACCACTACAGCAACCATGTTGCTCCGTTTTGGGACGCTTTGCTTAAGGTTGTGTAGCTATAAAAAATCCAATTGAAACTGGTTTTAATTATAGACAAAACAAAATTATCCTAAAAACGGCAGTTGGAAGTGCGTGCATAGTGTAATCTATTGATTTATCTGGTGTATCAGGGGAAATCGCGGTCACCTTATTGGTGATAAGACTTTCCCCTGATATGCTAGGTGAATCAATAGGTTGCGCTAGGTTCGTGCTTACAGCTGCCGTTTCTAGGATTATCTCTTAATTTTGTTCAGACGGTTACCCGTCTATCTGTTTGTTGAAATTTACCATGGCTTCATGTAGATCATTGGTAATTTTAAATATAGTTTTAGATTGATCATCAACGGTTTGGCTCATAGTTTTTATTCCAACCGACATGCTATCGACCTCACCCATGGTTCTGGCAACTTCACCTGAAGCTTGGGATGTTTCATTAAAATTGCGAGAAATATCACCACTTGCACTTGACACCTCAGATATTGAACGGGTCATCTCATCAACACCCACATTTGCTTCACTTACACTGCGGGTAACTTCACTTATACCAACAGAAATTTCTTGAACATTACGGGAAATTTCACCAATGCTGTTTGTTGCATCAGTAACCATATTAGCAACACCATCAGTTTCGTTGGACGCACCTTTAATAGAGTCAGATATCTTGTCTATGGTGCTATTTTGTTTATTAACTGAAATTAAAATATTGTTATTGGCATCACCTAATTGGGAGATAATCTCTCCTACATTTTTTGTAGCAACACCAGCAGCATCAGTGTTGGCTCTAATATCATCAATTTGATCAGATATCATTAGCGTGGCTTCACTTGTTTGTCGAGCCAACTGCTTTACCTCATTAGCTACAACTGCAAAGCCCATTCCTGCTTCGCCTGCACCAGCTGCCTCAATTGAGGCGTTTAATGCAAGAATATTAGTCTGTTCAGCAATGCTATTAATAACATCTACCATCTTGCCAATTTCATTACCAGATTTACCTAATTTTTCCATTATCATAAATGTGTCATTAGCACTAGTTTTGGCTCCTTCTGCTTCACGTGTGGCCTTTTCACAGCGGTTACGCACTTCACTAATTGATCTTGATAGCTCATCAATGGCCAAAGCAACAGTTCCGACATTGCTACCTGTTCGTTGTGCAGCCTCTTGTATCTGTTCCATATTGCTTTTAGCTTCTCCACCACCTCTGGATACACTCTCTAAGTTTATGTTTGCCTCTTTAGTAGCAGATGCAATTGTTGTCATGTTGGCACTCATCTCTGCGGCAGTAGAAGAAACTGTGTTCATGTTAGAGCTCATCTCTTTTGTTGCAGCAGAAATTGTTGACATACTAGAACTCATTTCTTTAGAAGCAGTAGCAGCTAGAGATACTTGGTTGCTAAGATCATTTGCCCCGTCAGACATTTTGTCTGCAAGCTTACCAAGATCAGTTGAAGAATCGTTCAGTTTAGAATTAACCGATGAGATAACAGCAGATATTTTTTTAATAGGGTTTATTATGGTTAAAGAAAGAGCGTAGGCAGCTAAAGCAAGAATAATGGCAATAACTACTAGTATTTTAGCTAAATCTTGTACATCTGACCAAATTTGTTCTTTTATGTCGTCTACATATATTCCAGAACCAACAATCCACCTCCATGGTTTAAAACCTTTAACGAAGGATATTTTGCTTGCTGGATCTTCTAACCCAGGTTTAGGCCAAAGATAATCGACAAATCCTTCCCCATGAGTTTTAACTACTCTGGTAAATTCTGAAAAAAGTTTTTTTCCTCCCTTATCTTTAAACTCTGAGAGATCCCTACCATCAAGTTTAGGTTTGATGGGGTGCATGATAACAACGGCAGAATAATCGTTAATCCAAAAATAGTTTTTACCATCATAACGCAGAGATCTAATAACAGCTTTGGCCTGATGTTGAGCTTGTAAGCGAGTCAATTTACCCTTTGCTTCCAGCTCGTAGAAATATTTTATTACTCCAAATGAAGTCTCTACTAAATTTTTTGTTTGGGTTTTACGGTCTTCTAATAGTTCGCCTTCTTTACCGCTTATTGATACTGCACCACTTAAAACCATCCCTAAAATGGCTAGCACAATTATCAAATTTATCCTGCCTTTTATATTAAGTAAAGATACAAAAAGGTTCATATATTTATCCTTTTATGAGTAGTTGCAACCCCCTTACAACTGGCAATATATTATACAAATATAATATAGAAATTTTTTTAAATATAATACATAATAATAATGTACAAAAACTTGGAAAGCATAAGGTCTCTAAATAACGCATATATAGTGTAAAAAGTTAAAAAAGGATTGATATATTCATAAAAAAAGCCTCAATAGCTAGTAATTGAGGCTTTTTTTATAAATATTGTATTGACTACTATCTTATTTATTAATAATTAGAACAATTATTTTTAAGTGAGTTCTTCTTGCACTTTTGCAAAAACTTTATCCACCGTAATGTCTTCTAAACATTCACAAATTTTACCTCCCCCGCAACCGTCTAGCTGACATGGGCGACAAATGTGTTGGGGTGCACAAACTATATAATATTTTTTTCCAACCGGGCCCCAATCTGTCTCGTTGCTAGGGCCAAAAAGGGCAATAGTTGGGGTGTTGGTGGCACTTGCCATATGCATAGGGGCAGAATCTACACCTATAAATAACCTTGCAGCCCTTACCAATGGTATCAACTCCATTAGGGTTAGCTGGCCTGTTAAATCTATAACCGGGGCGGTAATCTCTTTTTGCATCCGTTTTATATAGTCTGCTTCGGTTGGGTCAGGGGCTGCGGTTATTACAATTGGTAGCTTGACCTCTTTTTGTATTCTGCTTATTAGTTGCCCCATAGACTTAGCAGGCCAACATTTAAACATCCACCGTGATGTTGGGTGAATTAATATATACGGTTTATTGTGAATGCCAGCATTTTGCAAAACAGCAGCAATTTTTGTTTTAACTTTCTCCCCTTCAAACAGCTGGGGGTATATCTCATCGCCTTTGGCATATACACCAATGCGTCGAAGGGTATCTAAGTGTCTTTGCAGATAGTGGCGGTTAACTGATGTATGGCGGACCCAATGGGTGTGGGGGTCTACCCTTCCAAAGATAATTTTTTTTCTGCTACCACACCCCACATTTATTTTAGCTTTAGAGTACCAGCTTAGGGTTCTGCCCCTGCTTGAGTCGTCAAGTGAGATAACCATATCATAGCCCAGTTTACGAATTGAGCTATAGAGGGCGACTTCCCCTTTTATTTTGTTAAAAAATGATGACTTTACTTTGGCTCTATCATAGCTAATAACCCGGTTTATATTGGGGTTGCCAATGAGCATTTCCTCAGTCTCTTTGTTAACCAAGGCATCAATTTTTAAGTGTGGATAGCGATTTTTAAGTACTGAATATACCGGGGTTGATAGAATAACATCGCCAATATGTTTAAAAAAAACAATAAGAACAGTTTGTATTTTTGATAAATCAGGATGGTTATAATAGGCATCCAAAAGATCTTTTTGGGGGCTGCTGGTACTGCAACTAGAATTATCCACGATATTGTCCATTACTGTTTTTTAGCTATATTAAGCAGTTGTCGTTGAGCTGCGGCAACTGCCGAATCTAGGTCTAAAGAGTTTAATATGGTCTGGCAGCGATGGCGGTATGTGTGTTTGTCTAATATGAGGTTTTGTCCATTTCTGGCAATGTTATGGGCTGCTTCAGGGTTGCGAGAGAAATATACCGCTTTTTCTACCGCCTCTTTTTCGTTAGTAAAACCAATGTAGTGAACACCATCTTCAAACAGCTCATCATAGCCCAAGTCTGGGTAGGTGTTTGTCAGTAGCATGGCTTGCCCGTTTGCCATGGTTTCAAATACCCGCATGTTTAGGTCCTTGCCGTGGTCCCCTGTATAACCAGCACCAACATTAAAGCCTATTGTACCACGGGCTAGCTCACGGGTGGTTAGTGCGCCAAATTTTTTCCTGAAATGAAAATTAGTACTAAGGCCGGCATCACTAAACAATTTTTTAAAGTTTTTACGGTGGGGGTAGGGTGCGCCACACATTGAGACATCCATATGGTTGGCATAACGGATACGTTGCCAAAGGGTATCTTTTGCCTGCATTTCGGGGCGAAAAACATGGATATCTTCATCGGCTGCCAGTGGAAGCCATACTGCATTTTTACCAAGATCTGCCACCACATGTTTTTGGGCAACGCCTATAAAGTCAAAATTGTATTTTTCGCAATATTGTTTATGTATTTCAAGTCTATGGCAAGAGTCAATACTTACATATCCGGTGGGATATCTGTAATTCTCTAAACCTGGAAACTCAATAGGTTTGCCAAAATCAACTAATAGCAAAAGGTCAGCTTTTTCAAACTCTCTATGGGGTTGTGGTTGGGTAATATCAATGGGTATATCAACCAAGTCTACTCCCAAATCTAACATTCCCTTGGCAAAATATATCCCGGGGTTATGTACTACCTTGTTTCTAATTAAAATTATCTTTTTACGTTTTTTATCTCCAGTTAAGGCTTTTGTTTTACTGGAGTTTTGCCGGGGCAAAAGAGAGCTTGATATATCTTTTGCGGTGGAAGACGATATCATTTTTTTTAGTTTCGATTTAAACAGATAATATGAGACATCTTTAGATTCGTCAGTTTCGTGGCCCAAGTGAAACTGCTTTGCTAAATATCGTACAGATTTCATTTTAATGCCAACAAGCTCTAAACGTACCGCAACATCAGTATCTTCGCCACCACCTCGGCTTTCATACTCTTCATCAAAGCCGTTAACAGCCAGCAGGTCTTCTTTATGTAGAGAGAAGTTACAACCCAAAAGGTTAAATGGGTGTACTGGTCGTAAACTATGGATAATAGGCAGGGCATCTTCTAAATAACGTGTTTGCCCTTGAATGGTTTTAACTATAGACCATAGGGTTATTTTATCGAAGTATCCCTTGTTTACCATTTCAGGTGTGATTGTTTCGGCGGTTTTACGAGCAATCATCACTCTGCGTCCACCAAGATAACGACCTTTTTCTTTATGGTTGTAATGGACCTCAATAAAATCTTTTGCTTGGATACAGTCGGCATCTAAAAACAGAATATAATCGGCCTTTGCCTCTTGAACACCTTGATTTAAAAGACGACATTTACGAAATCCCTTATCTTCTTGCCACATATGGCGCAGAGGGAAAGGAGCCGTTGGAATATAGCTTTTTAGCCAATGACCAACATCATCTTTAGAACCATCGTCACAGATAATAACTTCAAAGTTAGTAAAAGTTTGTCGTTCCAGAGATGTTAGGCATATTTTAAGTGAGTTTAGATAGTTATATGTGCCAATCAGGATAGAAATTTCGGGTTTTTTAGTGTCCATGATAGGCTTTGATTTATTCCAGATAACGATTTATGAAATGTGGCAAGAGTTAACTCTAGCCTGAGACCAAGTTGATTAAATTAATAAAATCACATAAATAGTTAAATATACTATCGTTAATAACTGCCTGTCAACGCTATGGCTGTTGTTGCAGGGGTGCAAAATACTCAAATTTCTTCGACATCAAAAAGCATTTTTTCCATACGGTGGGTGTAGGTGTGTTCGGCTATGGCTCTTTTGTGGCCAGCTTCACGGATTTTTTGATATTTTTCTGGGTTTTTCATAACATTTTCTATTATTTGGCACAGCTCATCAGTGTTGGTGTAGGCTAGATATTCTTTGTTTTCAATAAAAATAGACTCCATACCGTTATCGACAACGCGTTCCATAATTAAAAGTGCACCATTTATGGTTACTTCATAGGTTCGCATATTTATATCGTTATTCACATGGGTGTTTAGCCCAATTGTCGTGCCAGTATATTTGGGGGCTATATCTTCTCTTTTAGCGTTACCAAAAAACATTTTAATTGGTAGTTTCTCAAGTTTTGCTTTTAGTAACTTGCGTTTGTCTGTATCTACACCCCCAACAAAAGCAACATCGTAGGGTTGGTTTAAGGCATATTGTGGTGTTTCTATAAAACCAGCTAAGGGAAGCCATGTTGCAGAGATACCTTCCATAGCAAACAGGTCAACTCCATTTTTCTGGCAGCAAAAAACATAGTCAGCGTCTTGGGCTATTTTATTAAGGCGTTCAAAGTTTGTATGGGTATCGATTGCCCAAAATATTTTTTTATGCCAGGGCATACATTTAAACCCTTTAGGCTCACCATCATCAATTTTTATTACATAGTCGTATTTGCGAACTACGCGTTTGTTAATATCATAAAATGTGACTATATGGCCCAGACTTTCAAAGGCATTTTTGCAATATACCCCGGTAGTGTAGGGTTGGTTTTTATCGTATACGATAGCAATATTTAGTTTTTTCACTGCTTTATTCCTTCAACCAATTCAAGGTACTGGTTCATAACAGTTTTTAAATCACATTGGGCGGATAGTTTCCGGCGTTCTTGTTTTATCATATTTTGTGATTGATTTTTATCAGTGTCTATGTTTATACACTCATTTATCATCATCGCCAACTTATCTGGCTCTATGTGCTCACCTACAACCTGCCCTAATTTATTTCCAGTTAAAAGACCAGCAGAACCAGCCCCTTCGCCAATTAGGGTTGGCAGCCCAAACCACAGTGCTTCTGCGGTTACAGCTCCAAATGTTTCAAGCATAGAAAGCAATAAAAAACAGTCGGCAGCTGCATAATATTCACCAACTGTCTCAACCCCACCGGGAAAATCTACAAGGTGTGCTACTCCCAACTTTTTAGCAAGGGCGAGGTTTTGGCGAATACCTTTTTTATCGGCTCCTACAGCTATAAAGCGAATTGTACCATTATTTTGTGGTAGATGGGGCAGGGCGTGGATTATGCGTTCTACTCCCTTAATACGAAAGCCGGACCCCACATGTAGCAAAAGCCGATCTTTATTTGTTAGGCCCAGTTTTGCTCTTTGTTTAATGCGAAATTCAGGGGTGTCTTGATCTTTAAAACGGCTGAAGTCTACAGCTGGTGGAATAACTTTAAACTGTTTTTTGGGGATATCATAAAAGGTTTTAATTTGTTCGGCGCTAGAGTCTGAGAGAACGACTATGGTCCCTTTTTTGTCTTTAATATGGTTAAACAGTTTATTTTCAATATAGTTTATTACTCGGTTTAAGGGGTTTATGGCGATAGATACGCGAGCTTTTAGGCCATGGGTTTTAATTCGGGTTGCAAGCCAGCTTTTATGGCAGGCACTTCCAGCCCGGTAGATATCCATGGTTAGGGATCTATCGAAGGCTATTGTTAGGTCGAAATTTTGTTTTTTTATAATAGCTTGGGAGAGGGTGGCGAATGATCCGGTTTTAAGCCAAGATGATAGTTTTATTATGGATACTTTTTGAAATTGAAGCCCTGGTTTTTCCTCACCAGTCCATTGGCTGCTTATTATGGTTATTTTATGGCCACGGGCTAGCAGTGCATCGGCAAGTAGGGCTGCTTGCCGTTCGTAACCACCGTAGGGTTTATAGCGTATAAGAACAATAGCAATGTGCACTTTTAAAACCGCTTTTTTGTTTAGGGGTGCAGGGGAATTATTTCCCTGCTGGGTTTGAGCAAAGCCCAAGGTTTTGCTGTTAATCTGTTAATTTTAAAAAGTGTGGGGTTTTGGGGGGCTGCAAGCCCTCCCAAGGTTTTCTCTTAAAAAACCGATAGCTTAACATTAAAATTTAAACTGTATAAACACAAGCCAGAGAAAAACATCCCCAGACCACACAATATTTATTTAACCTTTTTAGGCTTTTTACCCTTCTTAGAATTTTCAAACTGCAAAGCATAAAAACGAGCATACTCACGATTTAGTTTAAGCAGAGCATCATGACTTCCCTCTTCAACAATATGGCCATCAGTAAGCACGACAATACGATCTGCATTACGAATTGTAGAGAGACGATGGGCAATAACCAGCGTAGTACGGTTGCTCATCAACCTCTCCAAAGCAACTTGTACTGCCCGCTCGCTTTCGTTGTCCAGTGCGCTAGTGGCTTCATCGAGAATTAAAATAGGGGCATTTTTTAGTATGGAGCGTGCAATAGATATTCTTTGTCGTTGACCACCAGAAAGCTTTACTCCTCTAGCCCCAATTTGGGTATCAAAACCATCGGGAAACTCTTCAATAAAATCAAGAGCATTAGCCACACGGGCAGCCTCGCGCACCTCTTCAAGTGAGCGTTCTTCTTCTCCATAGGCGATGTTGTGGCGTATGGTATCGTTAAAGAGAATAATCTCTTGAGTTACCATGGCTATTTGGCCCCGTAGGCTTTTTAAGGTAACGTCTTGTATATTGACACCATCAATTTCAACAGAGCCGGACGATACATCATAAAACCGTGGTATAAGATGCACCAAGGATGTTTTCCCAGACCCACTAGAGCCAACAAGGGCGACGGTTTCCCCAGCTTTTACTTTTAGGTTTATATTATGCAGTACTTCTTCATCAGCAGTTTCATAAGTAAAGCTCAAATTTTTAAAGGTGATATTTTTTTTAATTGGGGGTAGATCAATGGCATTTTCTTTGTCGCGTATGTTTGGCACAGTATCCAACATATCAAAAATACGACGAGCAGCAGCAATTCCAGCTTGTAGGGAGTTATTAAGGGTAGAAAACCTTTTAATGGGTGTATATGCCATTAGCAGGGCGGTAACAAAAGAGAAAAACTCTCCCGTTGTTATTTCATCGGCTATAACATAGCGACCGCCATAATAGACCACAGCACAAATGGCAACTCCGGCAACTATATCCATAGATGGATGGGTTATGGACTGTACTTTTGCGGTTCTAAGGTTATTTTTTAGTACCTTTTGTGAGATATCGGCAAACAGGGTGCGTTCTCTATCTTCCATACCAAAGGCTTTTACAATACGAATACCACCAAAGCTCTCTTCTAAGTGAGATGTTATTAGCTCCATTAGTTCTTGGCTAGCTTTAGAAAGTTTACGTACTTTTTTACCAAAGAAGATAATTAAAAACCCAGATAGGGGCAGGCCGACAATAGCCATAAATGCAAGCTGGTAGTTTTGGTAAAACAGCAGGCTTATGAGAAATATTATGGTAAAGCCTTCACGAAACAGGTTGGAAATAGTTGTTGATGCTGTACCCCGCAATAGGTTGGTATCGTAGGTAACACGTGAGATAAAGCTACCGGGAGATGTAGAGGCATAGAGGTTGATATCGAGATCCAGCATATGGTTGTAAAGCTCCATTTGCATCACTCGCACAACTTTTTCACCTACATATGCCATAGCATAAGATTGGGTAAAATAAGCCAAACCTCGAAAGCCGAATATGCCCAAAATTGCAAAGGGCATATAGTAGAGCATGGTGGTATCTTGTTTAATAAAGATATCATCTAGAATAGGTTTTACAGAATATGCAATTGCACCGCTAGTTGATGCAATAAGAATCATGCTTATGAAGGAGATGAGTAGATGCCAGCGGTAGGGCCAGACATAACGCAGGAACCGTTTTAGAATCTCACTGTTATTCAAATTATATAGACCTTTATGGGGTGTTGAAAATCAATACTCAGGATATAACAGAAGGCAGGAGTGGTGCAAAGAAAAGCTGGTGGGAGTGATTATGGAGATGATTTTTCATTACCCACACTAATACGGACAACTATTTGTTATGCAATAGCTTTTTTGCAGATTCTCGCCAGTCTGGAGCTTTAATTCCAAATGTTCTTTCTAATAACCCTGTATCCAAAGCTGAATAAACGGGGCGTTGGGCAGGCATAGGGTAATGGCTAGCCGGAACAGGAGCTACATCTGCAACCTTTTTAAGCCCCATATTTTTTAACTCAGCAACGATAAACTGGGTATATTCAAACCGACTAACCGCAGGAAGTCCCGAATAGTGGTATGTACCCCAAGAGTGCTCTCCAGCTTTTTTAGCAATAATCAATAAAGCCTGGGCAACCGCACCAGCGGGTGTAGGTCCACCAACCTGATCTGCAACTACCTGCAACTTATCCTTATCTTTTGCCCATTGTGCTACACCGCTAAAGAAATTTCGCCCAAATCGTCCAAAAACCCAGCTTACCCTTAGGATAATATGTTTTCTCCAAGTGTTTCTAACGGCTTCTTCACCAAGTAGTTTACTTTCACCGTAAAAACTTAATGGGTTGGGGGTGTCATTTTCTAAATATGGGGTCTGTTTTTTACCATCAAATATAAAATCTGTTGATATATGCAGAAGTGGAATATTAAATTTAGCAGCAGTAATGGCTAGGTTTTCTGGCCCTTTTTGGTTTCCTGCTAGGGCAAGTTCTTGCTCGGTTTCTGCGAGATCGACGTTGGTAAATGCTGCGGCATTTATAATTATATCTGGTTTTATATCCGCAACAGTATTGTCTACTTTGTTAAAGTCGCTGATATCCAGCTCGGCTCTACTTAGTGAGAAGGGGGTAAAACCGTGGGTTGGGGCTTGTATGGTTAGTTCTTGGCCTATTTGACCATTAGCACCTGTTATTAGAAGTTTCATGATTAATAGCTTGGTAGTTTTTCGTTTGGGGTTTTATTTAGGTTTAGCCATTTTGTATCTTTATCGGATAGTGATGGGTTATCTATGGGCCAGTTTATGGCTATTTGTGGATCGTTCCAGGCTATACCGCTTTCTGATTCGTGGTGGTATATATCCGAGCATTGGTATGTAAAGTCGGCGGTATCTGACAAAACACAGTATCCGTGGGCGAACCCTTTTGGGATGTATAGTTGGTGGTGGTTGATGTCATCTAGGATTACTCCGGTCCATTGTCCGAAGTTTGGGGAGTTTTTTCTTACATCTACGGCAACGTCGAATACTTTGCCTTGTGTTACGTAGGCTATTTTAGCTTGGGGGTGTTTTAGTTGAAAGTGTAGACCTCTTAGTACTCCTGATTGGGACCGGGAGTGGTTTGCTTGAATTGGGGTGAAGTTTATTCCCATCTCTTGATAACGGCTTTGGTGGTAGGTTTCGAGGAAAAACCCACGGGGGTCGGGGAATACTTTTGGTATAATTAGCAAAACGCCGGGTAGGGAGGTTTCTTGTACTTTCATGGTTGCTATCCTGTGAAAAAGTCTTTTTTTGTGTTTATCTTCTTATTGCTGGGGGTGCAGGGGAATAATTCCCCTGCACCTCTATTAGTTAAAAACAAAACCATGGGCGTTGCCTAAACCCATAAGGGGTATGATTCCCCTTAACCCCCACTAATTACAAGCTTAACTGCCCTAATAACCCGCCTTAGCCCGTTTAATTATATACTGCCCATACGGAGAACTACCAATCTCCTCTCCCAAAGCTATTAACTGATCCCCATCAATCCAGTTATTCCGCCACGCTATCTCCTCAATACAACCAATCCGCAACCCCTGCCGTCTACTTATAGTTGCAATATAATTAGCAGCATCCAACATAGACTCCTCCGTGCCAGCATCTAACCACGCATAACCACGTCCTAAAACCTCAACATTCAACTTTCCACGCTGTAAATAAAGGTTATTAATCTCAGTTATCTCAAGCTCACCTCTTGGCGATGGCTTAATATTATGGGCCATCTCAACAACACTATTATCGTAAAAATAAAGCCCCGTTACAGCTAAATTAGACTTAGGTTTAATAGGTTTCTCTTCAATAGAAATAGCCCTATTATCTCCATCCATCTCTATAACACCATAACGCTCTGGATCACTAACCGGATAAGAAAAAACCGTCGCACCATCGTTAATACCAGTATGTTTAACCAACCTCTCCGGTAAACCCGGTCCATAAAGTATGTTATCACCCAATATCAGCGTAACAGGATCTCGACCCACAAAATCACTACCAATAATAAATGCCTCTGCTAAACCTCTTGGTTCCGGTTGTGGTGCGTAAGATAGGTTTATACCCAACCTCTTGCCATCACCAAGTAATTGCTGAAACCGTGGAAGCTCCACAGGTGTCGAAATAATTAAAATATCACGAATTTCCGCCAGCATTAAAATAGATAAACTATAATAAATCATAGGTTTATCATAAACAGGCAGAAGCTGCTTAGATACCACATGAGTAACCGGATGCAGCCTCGATCCACTGCCGCCTGCTAAAATTATCCCTTTATGTCCCATGTTTTTACATATCCCCTATTTAGCTAGCCCAATTCTTGAAAGTGGATCGTTGTTAGCTGCAACGGATCTACACCACTCCTGGTTTTCTAGATACCACTTAACCGTTTTCTCTAAACCGTCTGTAAAGTTGGTTTTTGTCTGCCAACCCAAACCTTGGGCACGAGTTGTATCTAATGCATAGCGAAAATCATGGCCCGGTCTGTCTGCAACATACTCAATTTGCTTTTCATACAACAAACCATCTGCTCTTGGTGATAAACGATCTAATACAGAACATAAATAACTTACCACATCTATATTTGTGCGTTCATCACTGCCACCTATATTATAGTTTTTCCCAGCCTCGCCACTTTTTAAAACATGGGCAATTCCCCGGCAGTGATCCTCAACAAAAAGCCAGTCCCGTACATTCTTACCGTCCCCATATATTGGTAAAGCTGCGCCACCAATAGCTTTTAAAATTGTTAAAGGTATAAGCTTTTCAGGAAATTGATTAGGCCCATACGTGTTAGATCCGTTGGTGATTAACGTTGGCAAATTATAGGTCTTGTTATAAGACCTAACCAAAAGATCTCCAGATGCCTTAGCTGCTGCATAAGGTGAGTTCGCCCTAAAGGCATCGTCCTCTTTAGAATGACCAGCTACTACCGAACCATAAACCTCGTCAGTCGATACCTGTAAAAAACGAAAACCAGCCTGTTTCTCCCCCTCTAAGCTGCTCCAATAATATCTGGCTAGTCGCAACAGCGTATGCAAACCAACAATGTTGGTATCTATAAAAATATCTGGATCATCAATTGATCTATCAACGTGAGTTTCAGCAGCTACATTAATAATAGCGTCTGGTTTGTGCTCTTCTAATAAAGACTCCACCAGTTTTTTGTTGCCAATAGAGCCATGAACAAACCGATACTTATCGCCCTCCACCAAACCAACAAGATTTTCTAAACTACCTGCATAAGTTAAAAGGTCTAGGTTAATAACTCGGTAGTTATTATTTAGAAGATGACGTACAAGGTTAGAACCAATAAATCCTGCACCACCAGTAACAATAATTGTATTCATAGCTGTAAATGTATCACATTTTAAAAGTTAAAATTATCTCTGCTTAATTATATCTTGCAGCCTTTTTGTAACGCCCATAACAACATCTTCCCACTCACCCTGTTTTTGCTGCCTAAATATATTCATACAAGAATACCATGGTGAGTCTTCACGATCCATCATCCAATACCATAAACTGTATTTTCCCAACATCAACAGTGTGGGAACACCCAACCCACCTGCCATGTGTGCAGTTGTGTTTGAAATGCTAACAACAACATCCATTGCTGCAACTTGTGCGGCAAAGCTGTCAAGATCGTGCAGTTGGTTCACCTCGACATCATGGATAATTTCAATACCAGTGTCTCTTGTAAATTCCTCTCTTTCGTTTGAGGTGTCACCATATTGCAGATCAACAAAAACAGCGTTCGGTATGCTCAACAACGGTTTTAAATCCAAAAGCGTTAAAGATTTTCCTCTGTATTTAGGGCTGTTGCTGTGCCATGCAATGCCAACTAATATTTCTTTACAATTTTTAGTTAAATATCGCTCTCTTTTAGCCTTTTTTTTGACTTCATCTGCACAAAGATGTGCTGGCCTTTTTATAAATGAGTTTATATCTTTATGTAGAACAGGAGCTAAATTTCCAAAGGGCATAATATAATCAAACCTATTATCAATCCCCTCTACAGTTAATTTATCACCCTTGGTAACACAAACTGCTGTTGGATATGACCTACTAAAAAGCGGAATTAAACGCGCATCACACTCTATAACAATTTTAGCCCCTTGCTCTATTAAACCAGCAAACATACTAGCAAAAATAATGCTCTCCCCTATCCCTTGTTCCGCCCATAATAAAAACCGTTTTGCAGCTACTTCACCCCCAAGCCACACTCTATTTTCAAATGTTTTAAAACGTTCGCTATCGTGGTGCTTAGTTAACCAACGCCAATTATAATTAGCCCACCCATTGTTAAAATCACCCCTTAAAAGCTCGTCCAGGCTTAAATTATGGTGAGCATCAGCAAAGTCAGGTTGCAGCATAATGGCTTTTTTATAGTTTAAATCTGCCTTATCAAACTCCCCAAGTTCTTGTAAAACAACACCTAAATTGTTATAAGCCTCTGCATAGTCACTGTCTATTTTAACGGCCTGTTTATAACTAAAAATTGCTTCGTTAATTTTACCTATCTCTTTTAAACAATTTGCACAGTTAAAATGGGCCATTGCATGGTTGGGGTTAACAGCAATTGTTTGTTTATAACAAGCTATCGCATCATCTACCTTTTTTAATTCATGTAGGGTATTGCCAAGGTTGTAGTGGGCATCGGCATAATTTGGCTTTATTGCAATTGCCTTTTGTAAAGTTTCAACAGACTCACCCAGCCTGCCTAAAATTTGCAAACCAAAACCTAAATTGCTTATAGCCGCAACATAGTCTGGCCTTATTGTTATAGCCTTTTTATAGCACTCTATGGCTTGTTTTGGCTTGTTAGCATTTTGTAGAGATATGCCCAAGTTATTATAGGCATCAGCATCTTTGGGGTTAAGAAAAACCGCTTTTTGGTAGCTTTTTATAGACTCATCAAGTCTACCCAACAAACGTTGCCCATATCCTAAGCTACAAAATGCATGGGAAAAATCACCATTAATAACTATGGCTTGTTCTAATGCTGCAATAGCTTGATTTGTCTTTCCTACTTGATAGAGAGATGTTGCAAGGTTGTAATATAAAAATTCTGAGCTATTATTTATACTTATAGCATGTTGAAATTGCTCAATTGCTAAATCGTGCCTGCCACTATTTTTGGCAATAATTCCAAGTAAATTTATTGCATCAATATGGTTGGGTATCTCTTTTAAAATGGCATAACAAATATCCTCGGCTTTATTAAATTCACCAGCATTGAAATGGTCCCAAGCCTTAATATGTGCCTCTCTAATTATCACCTACTGCCAAACGATCCCCCAAGGTTAAATGCCCCGTAAGATGAAGGCGGATACCCAGCATTTTTTACTACATTTCGTGCTTCAAGCCATGCAGGGCCAAAACTGCCATTTTTAGCATGTTTATGAAAATGCTCCATAAAAAGTAGAGTTGCTCTGTCTTCTACAGGCCATAAACTACTAAGCAGTGCTGTGGTTCCCCCAAGATAAAAGCTCCGGTTTAACCCTAATAGATCATTACCCGCAATTACTTGGCCCATGCCAGTTTCACAAGCTGAAAGTACCACCAACTGTGCAGGTAGTGGGTTGCTAAAAATATCTTTGGCAGTCAGGGGGGTTGCATCTTTGCCGTTACTAAGAAAAAGAGCCGATTGCAAAGGACGGTTGCTATCATAATAGGCGTGGGTTGCTAAATGGAGCATATCTACCCCGGTGTTAACCGCCTTACGTAAGGCGGGCTTGGTTGCCGCTTTACCTATTAATGGTTGGCTACTATACTGTTTGGCAATTTGCTTTGCCTCTTTTTTAGCACCTGATAGTTGGGTAAGGCTACCACCAAAAGCCGGATCACCCACCAACACAGCCTGTTGCATTGCCGCCTGTTGGTTTTTAACCCTAAGAAGCCACCCCCCAGTAGGTAGTACAACCACAGGAACTTTTATATTCAACCCACCCCAAGGAATAAAAAATAGATCTCCACTTGGTACAATATAAACAGCACGAGAAGCATTCCAATCTTCAACCCCGAGTTTTTGCCCTAGAGATTTTAAAATCAGCTCTTCTTGCTCAAATGGCTCTAGTTCAGCTACAGGTTCATCACTATTTTTTTTAACTATTTTCACACCTCGTTTTTGATAGAGAGACGCAAAAAGCTCCTCTTCGCCAATACGGGCAGCAGTAAATGCGTCTAAATGAGTACGAAGCTGCTTTGCAGTTAAGTTAATGGTCTCAAGCTCTACTTTATTATCAGTTATTTTTAAAAATTGCAGAGGTTTACCTTCAATAGATGGCAGCGAATAATATAGCACTTCTCCTGCTATTAACTCATTTTGTACTTGAGCTAAGCTGGATGTTGAAACTGAGAATAGATCCGCTAATTCTGGATCTTCTCGTCGTAGTTCTGCCATCAAGCTATTGCGTTGCTTTAAGAGCTCTTGCTCTTGGTTTTTGTTTTGGTCTTTTTTGCTAATTAAAGCACTTTTACGCTGTCTTGTTATAAGAATTTTTTTATCTATACTTTTTATTGTAGCAACCAGCTTTTTTTGTCTATTTATAGGGGCAACTTTACGCCCAAGCATGTCTATAAATGCTCTGGCTCTACCCCGTTCTAAATCTTCAAAAAGGGTTGGCCAATCGCTCTTTTGTTTGTCTATCTGGCTTAATAATT
>JADGBW010000070.1 GCA_015231305.1 Magnetococcales bacterium
TTTTATAAATTCAAGAGGAAAGCCAAAATGCCATATGTAAATATTAAAATTACAAAGGAAGGAGCAACAGCGGTTCAAAAAGCCGCCTTGATAGCGGGAGTAACCCGGCTTTTGGAAGATACCCTAGGGAAAAACCCTGCCACCACCGTAGTTGTAATTGATGAGGTAGAGGTAGATAATTGGGGGCTGGGGGGAGTTCCCATAGACGAGTTTAGGAAAAAAAGCTTTTAAACCTATTGTAGGGTGTTATTATATTTTACAGTTTAATGATTAGCCTATATTGATTGCAGTCCAAGACCATCACTTTCAACTCTCATAACTCTAACTTCCTTGTATAACCCTGGAGCTTTAGGAAGCAGGCTTAATCGGCCTTCATCTCCTACATTAACTTTTGCCAATTTGTGTTTGATGGTCATATATAGACCAAATTCACTAATATCGGTGATTTTACCTACAAATTTTGAGGTATCGCCAACTTCAAGTTGAACTGGATATAGTGCCTTAACTCGCTTTGCTCTACTGCCTCTTTTCTTATCTTGCATAGAGCTACTTGTAGTTGTCATTTTCAGCCCCTTTGTTTACATGTTTTTTACAAAATTTTTACATTTATTTCATACACTTAATGTATACATGTTATACATCTTAATGACCAAGTATAGCAATAAAAATATATAAGAAAATCTTCTGTTGCTTTGGTGAAATCTGAAATTTTTGAAATTATATAATCTATTTTAAAATGATATTCAAAACTATTGCCAAGTCATATATGTCAATTTTAAATGGATTGCTTTATTGAGATGTAATATGGGGGTAATAATCAATAACAGATTGATTATATGAAAATTTTTTAACTGCACCATTTTTGCCACAACTGTCTATAGATAGCTTCTACTTTGGCAACATATAGCTGAGAGTTGCCCAAAACTGACTTGTCAAAACGGTCTCGCAGCTCCATGCGAAGTTTTTTTAACATATTTATATCACCAGCAAACTTTATTGCATTGGCAACATACTCTTGCTTATCTTTTGCTCGCCATTCATCAAGCCCTAAAATATGCAACATAGAAGAGCTAGCTGGACAACGAATTAAATTTTCACAACTCAAAACAGGAACCCCCATACGTAGAGATTCTAGAGATGTCATACCGCTATTGTTGGGGAAAGGGTCCAACATAATATCTATCATCTGGTGAGCTTTGATATGTTCTTCACGGGTTGTTCTGCCAATTAAAATAAGGCGATCTTTTGAAATTCTTTGTGTTTGGAAAAAATTATAGATATCTGACTTGCGTTTTGCCGAATCCAGCTTTCCTGTTTTTATTAAAAGCTTTGCGGTGGGAATTTTATGTAAAATCTGCGCCCACATTTCATAAACTTCACTGTTATTTTTCTCGATTCGGTTAAAAGCCCCAAAAGTAATATAGCCATTTTTTATAATAGGTGGATTAGTTACATCTATAAAAGCAGAATCGGGCTTTAGGTGAATTACACAGGGCAGATCTATTATCTTCTCGGTATATTTACCTCTATCTTGGGGGGGGATAAAAAATTTGTCTGCAAAAAGATAGTCCATAGCTGCCATGTTGGTTCCATGAGGATATCCCCAGGCGGTAATCTGTATGGGAGCTGGTTTACGAGCAAATGTTAACAATCGGTTGCCTTTGGTGTGGCCCGCAAGATCAACTAGTATATCTATTGCATCTTCTCTTATTTTTGCTGCAAGCTGATCATCATCTACATTTATGGTATTAAACCATCCTGTTGCTTTTTCTCTGAATTGATGGGTTAGGTCATCCTCTTTATCGTTACCTGCATAGCAGAATATCTTAAAATTTTCCTGGTTATAATTTAGCAACATTGGTCCAAATATATGGGCTGCTGAATGATGGAGAAAATCTGCACCAACATATCCAACTCTTAATTGTCTTAAAGGATCAGGAGCATTGCTGAAAGATGACCAACTATCCCGCAAAGGTTCAGCATGACGTAGGTTCCATTTTATGCGTTGACTTTGAAAAAGGTCTGTTTTTGCTTCGGTATAAAGGTCTGTACAAAAAATCAACTGGTCGTTGGCTTTTACGTAGTCAGGCTTTAGATCCAAAGCTGCCTGATAGTGAACACAAGCCTCGGCAAATTTACCCATCTCTTGCAGAACACAGCCAACATTGTAGTGAGCATCTACATAGTCTGGTTTAATTGCTAAGGTATTTTTAAAACTAACTAGTGCCTCACTAAACTTGCCTTGCTCTTGTAAGGTAACACCGAGATTATAGTGAGCTCCATGGTAGTTTGGGTTTAATTTTATAGCTATTTTAAGGTCGCTAGCTGCCTCATCAAGCTTACCTTGCTCTTGTTTTGCAAACCCAAGGTTGCTAAAGGCCTCTACATAATCGGGTTTTATTGATATTGCTTTTTGATAACTTGCAACAGCTTTTTCTAGCTCCCCATTGGCCTGCAAGACAATACCGAGGTTATAAAGTATAGAAACATTATCGGGCTGATGTTCTAAAGCATTTTGATAACTAAGAATTGCCTCACTTAATTTGTCGAGATGCTGAAAAATAACCCCAAGATTAAAATGAGCAGTGACGAAACTAGGTTGGGCTTCTATAGCTGATTTATAACAGGCAATAGCCGTATCATAATCCCCTTTTTCGTTAAAAATAACACCAAGATTATAGTGAGCATTAGAGTTATTTGGTTCAATAGAAATAGCTTTTTGCAAGCCTTCAATAGCGCCATCAAGTTCTCCTAGCTCCTGGCGAATAATAGCATGGTTATAATGAGTCGTGGCATGTTCAGGATTTATCTCTATGGCTTTTTGGCTATAAATTAATGCCTCTTGCAGTTTGCCTTGTTGTTGCAATGCTAAAGCAAGGTTAGATAACACTCCTTCATGGTCGGGCTGCATACTAAGACATTTTTTATATTGCTCTACTGCCTCCTCCAACTTACCGTTTTGTTGTAAGTGTACTCCACGGTTAAAAATGTCTTTGGCTCTTTTAAAGTCAGCATCGTTATTTATGCTTGAAGCACTGCGTAAAATGTCATCTAGATAATTTTGAAATTTTTTATTACTACCATCAATTGTAAGAGCTTTTTTTAAAACTTTTATTGCCTCTTGTCGCTGCCCTTGAGGATAAAGAGAGGTTGCTAAATTAAAATAAAACAGCGCAATACCGCTATTAATATTTATAGCCCGTCTAAACTGCTCTACTGCAATATCATGACGGTTGTATTTTTGGGCAATAATGCCAAGTATATTAATGGCATCTGCATGGTTAGGAAAACTTTGGATAATGGCATTACACACTCTTTCAGCCTCGATATACTGCTCAGAATTGAGGTGATATACAGCCTGTTTAAATGCCTCTTCTACTGAAATCTGTGTCGTTTTATTCATATATTAAGTGCCGTTTTTTCTCATCATGCTTGCTTAGTCACAGATTTATTGTACCCACACCACCTTTGCCAAAGTTGTAAATAGATAGCTTCAATTTTTTCAACATACAACTTAGAATTACCCAATACAGATGCCATGAAACGGCATGGAAGATCTACTCTTAGAGATTGTAAATTTTGAATGTCACAAGCATAAGCAACTGCTTTATTTACATAGTCCGCTTCGTTTATACAACGCCACTTATCAAGGCCCAGCTCGTGTAAAATAGATGCACTAGTAGGGCAACGGCTCTTTGTTTCACATGTTAAAACCGGAACCCCCATACGTAATGACTCCAAGGTTGTCATGCCTCCATTATGTGGAAATGGGTCCAGCATAATATCTACCAAATTATGGGCTGCCAGGTGTTCTTGTTTGTCTGTTTTGCCCATCAATATAAGCCTATCTGGTAAAATCCCAAATTTTTGAAAGTTTGCAATTACCTCAAACCTACGTTTTTCTAGATCTAGAGTAGCTGTTTTTATTAGCAATTTTGCCGTGGGAATACGTTGTAAAATCTCAGCCCAAACTCTATACACACCATCGTTATACTTTACAATACGATTAAACGCGCCAAAGGTAATATATCCTGCTTGACTATTAGGCTTGGGTTTAATTTCAGGAAATTTAATATCTGAACTTAAATGGATTACACTTGGTAGGTCAACTATTTGTTCTGTATATTTTTTACGCTGAGATAGGGGTATAAATATAGGGTCGGCAAAAAGATAGTCCATAGCTTGCATACCAGTACCATGGGGATAACCCCATGCTGTAATCTGTATTGGTGCTGGTTTTCTGGCAAAAGTTAAAAGACGACTGCCCTTAGTGTGGCCTGCCAAGTCTACCAAAATATCTATTTTGTCTTCTCTTATTTTTGTAGCTAATGCCTCATCGTTCATCTGTGAGGTTTCCACCCACCCGGTGGATGCTTTTTTAAACTCTTTTGTTAACTCATCTTGTTTACTGTTGCCTGCATAAATAAATATTTGAAACTTAGCTGTATTATGCTTTAACAACATTGGGCAAAAGATGTGTGCAGCTGAGTGGTGTTTAAAATCAGCACCCACATATCCAATTCGTACTTTGCGTTTTAAATCTTTAATATTACCGTGGGGCAACCATAAAGATTTTAAAGGCTCAGCATGAATTTTAGCCCAGTTTTGTCGCTCTTCCCAAAACAGGTCACAAGTAGCATCTGAAGCAGCATCTATACAAAATATTAGGTTATTATGAGCATCTATTAAATCTGGTTTTAACGTTATAGCTTTTCTAAAGTTTATAATACCCTCATCTAACTTTCCCTGATCTTTTAAAGCAGCACCAAGGTTGCTATATGCCTCAGCAAAATTTGGGTTCAGAGATATGGCTTTTTGGTTATTGGCTATGGCCTCTTCTAGTTTGCCCTGCTCTTGCTTGGTGAAGCCTAAGTTGCTGTAAGCATCAGCATAGCCAGGTTGCAGTGATATAGCCTTTTGTATGCTGTTAACAGCAAAATCAAGGTAGCCTTGCTCCCGCAACACGTTACCTAAATTATTATAAGCTTCAGCAAAACCAGGCTGTAGTGATATGGCTTTTTGATAGTTTGCAATCGCCCCGTCTAAATCTGTTTGTAGCTGCTGCACATTACCAAGATTGTTGTAGGCTTGCGCAAAATTGGGATTTAAAGATATGGCCTTTTTATAACATATAACTGCATCAGCAAACTTACTTTGACCCTGTTTTGCAAGTCCTAAATTGTTATGAGCACCAGCATAGTCAGGTTTTAGATCTATAGTTTTTTGCAGTAAACTAACTGACTCACAAAGCAAACCTTTTGCTTGTAACGCCCCCCCAAGGTTACAAAGCGCAGTTAAATTTTCTGGTTCTTCATCAAGACATTTTCTATACCATATTATGGCTTCATCTAACTGACCAACTTGGTGATGAGACACGCCATTTTGCAATGCAGTTTGAGCATCGAGAGTGTTAGCATTTTCTATTTGCTTGGTTGGTAATTTTGTTTTAGCAAGCTTTTGTTGCCGTCTTCTCTCTGCTCTGTTCATACCTATTTGTTTGCCTCGCACCACTTAACCCAAAGCTGTCGATAAATTGTTTCAATTTCTTTTGTGTATAGTTGAGCATCCCATAAAACTGATTCATCAAAACGACTTCGCAAATGAGCACGTAATTTTTTCAGCATTTCAATGTTATTTGCATAATAAATTGCCTTATCTATATAGTCTTTCTCATTAGTTGCTCGCCATTCGTCAAGCTTTAAACAGTGCAAAATTGAAGAACTAACAGGACCTATGGATCTTCCTTCACATGTTAAAACTGGAACCCCCATACGTAACGCCTCCATAGTTGTCATTCCACCATTATGTGGAAAAGGGTCCAGCATAATATCGATGCTGTTATGTTTTTCAAGATGTTCTGTTTGATTAGTTTTACCAATTAAAATTAGGCGACTCGATTTAACCCCAAATTGCGCAAATAGAGTTTGTATCTCTTTCACACGCTTTGGCTGATCTAACTTTGATGTTTTTATCAAAAGTTTTGCATTAGGAATTTGCTTTAAAATATCAGCCCATAATTTGTATAGCTCATGACTATATTTTTCAATTCTATTAAAAGCTCCAAAAGTAATATAACCATTATTGCATGCTGGAGGTTCTGAAATTGCGGGAAATTTAACTTTGGAGTTTAAATGTACCATACAAGAGAGGTCTACAATCTGCTCTGTATAGTTTTTGCGTTCTTCATAGGGAATAAATACTGAATCGGCAAAGATATAGTCCATTGCAGCCATGCTGGTTCCCTTGGGATAACCCCAAGCCATAATTTGTATGGGGGCTGCTTTCCTTGCAAAGCACAACAAACGGTTGCCACTTGTATGCCCAGAAAGATCAACCAAAATATCAATTTTATCTTTTTGAATTTCTTTGGCGAGTGTTGCATCATCCATTTTCACGGTGGACAACCAACGAGTAGATATTTTTTTAAATTGCTCTGTAAAATCATCTTCTATGGCATTACCAGCATAACAAAATATTTGAAAATTGTTAGCATCGTGATTAAACAGTACTGGCCCAAAAATGTGTGATGCTGAGTGGTCGTGAAAATCAGCACTCACGTACCCTATCCGTAGTTTGCGTTTAGGTTCCGGTTTGTTTGTTAAAGCTGGCCAAAAAGCTCGCAAAGGTTCTGCATGAACTTTATTCCAATTTTCTCTTAATGCATAACAAAAATCTGAGTTGAAATCGGGATTCAAATCAGCACAAAATATAAGATTATTATGTGCTGTAACATACCCAGGGTCACATTTTATAGTCTTTTGGTACATTGCAACAGCCTGTGTATATTCACCATGCTCTTGTAGGGCGTAAGCATAATTATAGTAAGCTTCTGCAAAATCTGGTTCAATTTCTATCGCTTTTTTAAAGCAGGCTATTGCTTCATCATGTTTACCTAGTTCTTGCATGGCAGCACCGAGATTACTATGAGCTTGGGCATAATCAGGGTGAATATTAATTGCGCTTTTATAACTTAAAATAGCTTCTTTAATCTGCCGTTTTTCTTGCAAAACGCTACCAAGATTATAGTGTGCTTGGGGATAATCAGGGTTAATAGTTAGGGTTTTGTTAAAATATAAGATAGCCTCATCAATTTGACCACCTGCCTGATATATAACACCAATATTATAATGTGCATTATAAAATTCTGGCGTTAAGGCAATAACATTTTTATAACTTAAAATGGCTTCATTGTTTTTGCTCTGATGCTGCAGAACAACACCGAGATTATAATGAGCATTTACATAGTTTTCTTGCAGGGATATTGCTTTTTTTAGAGATACCACCCCTGTATTTGAGTCCCCTAATAAATGTTGGGTATAACCAAGATCACAATATGCCTCTACATAGCCTGGGTTTACTGCAATGGCTTTTTTAAAACTCAATACTGCATTATCTAAGTTTTCCAAATTTAAGTAAGCAAGACCCAAATAATAGTGAGCATTGGCATAGCCAGGCTTAATAGCTATAGATTTTTGATAACTAGCAATTGCTTCACTATGCCGCCCCAAAGGGTTAAGAGATGTACCTAAATTGAAATATAACAAAGGGTTTGTATTGTCTACTGCTATTGCCCTTTCAAATAGTTCAACTGCCAGATCATGACGGTTTACCTTCTGCGCGATAACCCCTAGCAGATTAAAGGCATCAATATAGGTGGGATCTTCATTTATAATGGCACTACAAGTTTTATCGGCTTGAGGTAAATTACCAGCATTAAAATAACCCACAGCTTTTTCATACTCAGTATCGAGGATAAGCTTTGCTTGGCTTTTTGAGGTGGGGTTTACGGTTTTACTCATATTCACAGACCCTTATTTTTTTGCTCTTTACACCATTTTTGCCAAAGCTGCCGATAGATGGCCTCTACTTTCTTTACATATAACTGAGAATTTCCCAAAGCTGAGCTATCATAACGAGTACGCAACTCGTGACGTAAGGTTTTTAATAGCTTAACATCTTGGGAAAATTGTACTGCTTTCTCTATATATTCCTCTTCACTCTTAACTCGCCACTCATCAAGCCCTACAATATGTAAAATAGATGCACTAATAGGCCAGTTACTCATAGTTTCACAACTCAAAACAGGCACACCCATTCGTATAGATTCCAATGTTGTCAATCCGCCATTGTGAGGATGGGGGTCCAACATTATATCTACTAAATTATGTATCTCCAACTGCTCTTGTTTTGATGTTTTTCCTATCAAAATTAGACGGTCTGCTACAATTCCTTCATTATTAAATATGGAAATAATTTCTTTTTTACGTATAGCAGAGTCTAATTTAACAGCCTTTATTAATAGTTTTGCATTAGGTATTCGTTGCAGTATTTTTGCCCACAATAAGTATATCTCTCTGTTGTACTTTTCAAGCCGATTAAAAGCTCCAAAGGTAACGTATCCGTTTTTTAAAACGGGAGGTTCTTTATTTGCTGGAAACTTGAAATTAGAACTTAAATGAATTTCGCAAGGTAAGTTGATGATCTTTTCGGTATATTTGCTGCGCTCTTTTTGGGGTATGACAATAGCATCAGCAAAGAGATAATCCATAGCTTCCATGCGAGTACCAAGCAGATAACCCCAGGCTGAAATTTGAATGGGTGCAGGTTTTCTGGCAAAACACAACAAACGGTTGCCTTTAGAGTGTCCAGAAAGATCAATCAAAATATCAATTTTATCCTTTATGATCTCTTTGGCTAACTCTTCATCATCCATTTTTACGGTGGATAGCCATCTTGTAGATATTTTTTTAAACTTTTCTGTATATTCGTCTTCTTCTTTGTTACCAGCATAACAGAATATCTGAAATTTATTTGGATCATGGTGAAATAACATAGGCCCAAATATATGAGCAGCAGAATGGCTTTTAAAATCTGCACTTACATAACCAATCCGCAATATTCTTTCACTATCTGTATTATTTTTTTTGGCTCTCCATAAAACTTGTAGAGGTTTAGCATGTTGTTTGGCCCACTTCTCCCTTTCTTTTAGTGAAAGATCTGTATTTATGTCGAAAATAAGATCAATACAAAAAATAAGACTACTGTGAGCTTTTACATAATCTGGCTTAATTTCTAATGCCTTTTTATAACTATTTATAGCCTTGGTAAACTGCCCTAGCTCTTGATAAGCAAAGGCTAGGTTATAGTGAGCTTGGGCATAGTCAGGTTTAATTGCTATTGCTTTGTTAAAACTAACAATAGCTTTGTTGTTATAGTCTTGCTTTTGTATAATTGCCCCAAAATTATTATGGGCTTGGGCATAATCTGGTTTAATTAAAATAGCTTTTTCGTAACTCAAAATTGCTTTTGCAAGTTTGCTCTGCTCTTGCAATATAACACCAATATTATAATGGGCTTGGGGATATTCGGGGTTTATAGTTATTACTTTATGATAACTCAATAAGGCTTGTTCATACTTACCTTGGGCTTGGAGTATTACCCCCACATTATAGTGAGCTGCGAAAAAGCTAGCGTTTAGTTTAATAACACGGTTGAAGCTTAAAATTGCCTCAGTAAATTTGCCTAGGGCTTGCAAGGCAACGCCAAGGTTATAGTGTGCCTCTATATAATCAGGTTTAATAGCGATGGCAGTTTTACAACTTATAACCCCCTCCTCCATATTGCCAAGCTGTTGCAAGGCAAAGCCAAGGTTGCCATGCGCTTGGGCAAAATTTGGGTTAAGGTTAATTGCCTTCTGAAAGTTTACTGCTGACTCCTCAACTCCACCTTGAGCTTGGTTAATTACCCCTAAATTATAATGTATAGTAGGATCATCTGGATTTATAGCTATGGCTTTTTCATACATAGAAGCTGCTTTAGCTAAATAACCCTGTATTTGTAAAATAAGAGCAATATTTACATGGGCTTCAAAATGGTTAGGCTGTAGTTCGACACATTTTTTATACCACAAAATTGCATCATCCAGTTTTTCTGCTCCCTGCAAAAACTGCCCTTGTAAGAAAACCTCGCTAGCTTGTTGTCGTGTGTTATAGTTTTTAATATTTTTAGCAGAATCATTTAAAACCCCTTTTAAATAATCTGCTATCTGTCTATTTTTCCCATCAATAGCTAGGGCTTTTTGCAAAGCACTTATGGCCTCAACACGCTTTGTTAATGGGTATAGTGAAGTTGCTAAATTAAAATAAAAAATAGCATTGCTGTTATTAATATTTATTGTTTTTTTAAAATATTCTACAGCCAAGTCATGACGGCTTGCTTTCTGGGCAATTAATCCTTGTAAATTAATAACATCAACATGGTTGGGTATAGTTTGAATAATAGCAAAACAGAGTTGTTCAGCCTCAGCAAAGTTATTATTTGTGTATTTTTCAACAGCTTGGCTAAAAGCCTCCTCAACGGTTAGTTGCTGTTTCTCATTAATAGATGAAGCAAGTGACTCATCCATTGTTAACTACCTTGCATGTCTTGCTGCTTGGTACACCATTTTTTCCAAAGTTTGCGATATATAGCCTCAACTTCTGCTACATATAGTTTAGAGTTACCCAAAACCGATGTATCAAAACGGTCTCTTAACCCTTCTCGTAATAACTTGAGGGTTTGGATATCTTTGGCTAACTCCACAGCTTTTGCCACATAATCACTATCATTAGTTGCCCGCCACTTATCTAGCCCCACAACATGCAAAGCCGACGCACTTATGGGGCAACGGCTCATTTTTTCACATGTTAAAACCGGAACCCCCATCTTTAATGACTCTAACGTAGTTACTCCACCATTATGAGGAAAAGGGTCTAACATGATATCTACTAAGTTATGGGCTTCTAAATGTTCTAATTTAGATGTTTTGCCCATTAAAATAAGACGCGAGGGAGCAATACCTAACTTTGTAAAGCTGTTTTGCAGATCTTTTCTCAGTTTTATATCATCAAGAGTTGTGGTTTTAATTAACAGTTTTGCAGTAGGAATATTGTGTAGTATTTCCGCCCAAGCAGAATAAATTTCATGCCTATTTTTTACAATTCTGTTAAAAGCACCAAAGGTAATATATCCATTTTTTAAACATGGTGATAACTTTATCTCAGGATAATTATCCTCAGAATAAAGGTGGATAATACATGACAAATCAACAAGCTGCTCTCGATATTTTTTATGCTCTGATAAAGGAAAGGCAATTGCATCGGCAAAAAGATAATCCATTGCCTCCATACTTGTTCCAAGTGGATATCCCCATGCAGTAATTTGTATTGGGGCAGGTTTTCTTGCAAATGTTAACAGTCGCCCTCCTTTTGTATGGCTTGCCAAGTCAACTAATATATCTATGCTATCATTTTTTATTCTTTGGGCTAGTTGTGAATCATCGAGTTTTAATGTTGATATCCACTTTGTTGATTTATTTTTAAACTTACTTGTTAAATTGTCTTCAATACTATTTCCAGCATAACAATAAACTTCAAAATTATTATGGTTATAATCCAACAACATAGGCCCAAATATATAAGCTGCTGAATGTTGGTTAAAATCAGCACCTACATATCCAATTCGCAATTTTCGCTCTTTTTCGGCTCTGTTTTTAAAAGGTGACCAGAATACTTTTAATGGTTCAGCATGTAATTTAGCCCAATTTTCACGCTCAGTTTGAAAAAGATCAGATGTTAAATCGGAAAGCAAATCGATACAAAAAATTAAATTACTGTGCGCCTCAGAAAAATCTGGTTTTAGGGATATAGCACTTTTATAGTTAAAAACTGCTTCTTGAAGTTTATTCTGCTCTTTTTGGGTATTGGCAAGGTTAAAATAAGCCTGTGCATAACCGGGAAAAATAGATATTGCTGTTTGAAAGCTGGCAATTGCTTCATCAAACTTACCTTGCTCTTTTAAAGTATTGCCAAGGTTGCTGTAAGCTGTAGCATAATTTGGCCTTAAGGATATCGCTTTTTTATAATTTACTATTGCTTTAGCAAAGTTGCCCTGTTCTTCATACACAGTACCAAGATTATTATAAGCTTCACAATAATTTGGTGCAATATCAATGGCTTTTTGATAACACTTTTTAGCTTCTGATAGCTTACCTTGAGCCTTTAGAGCATTACCTAAATTGCTGTGAGCCTCTACAAAACTATTATTTATAGCAACTGCTTTTTGTAAATATCCAACAGCTTTATTTAACTCTTCCTCAGCAGTTAAAGCATTACCTAAACTGCTGTATGCCTCTGCATAATTGGGATTTATAGCAATTGCTTTTTTAAGGTTTAATATACCTTTAGAGTTATTATTAAGAGCGCAATGAGAAATACCTAAATTAAAATATAGCAGAGCTATACCGCCATCAATAACAATAGCCCGTTCAAACTGCTCAATTGCTAGGTCATAACGATCAACTTTTTGAGCAATAACCCCAAGCAGGTTAATAGCGTCTATATGGTTAGGAGCAGTTTGTAAAATTAATGTGCCAAGCTTGTCTGCTTGGCTATATTGCCCAGCATTAAAATGGTCAACAGCTTTTAAATATGCAGTATCAACATTTAATGTTGGTTGGTCTTTTTGCAAAGAGCTGGATAGCTTTTTTTTTCCCATTTCTACCCTCTACTCCGGTTAATATATTTAGATCAACTCTTTTCAACAAAGTCGGGGAAACTTTTAAATAGAGCTTTAATATATTTTGAGCTTATAAGATAGATAAGAATCGGGAGATCTATAAAGAAAAATATTGTTAAAAATATATCTAAATCAAAATTGTTTTGATAATAGATATTAATAATAAAAGAGATATCCAATATTAGATTAAAAATTAGAAGTAAACGACCATATTTCCATATATTTGGGAGCATGGCTGTGTACATGTTTTTAGCTTGGGGCAGTCGGCTAAGTTCTACTATAAATAGCATAAGTGGAATAATGCTAATTATAAGAAATTCAGGATATAAATATACCCACTCTTTGAGCATTGGTAGTTTTGTTCTAAAACTACTAACCCCCAAAATAAGTATATTGCGCATTGAATAGGCTAAAATAAACCAGACAATAAATGATAACTTAATGGTCCCATGTTTGTCGGTACGAAACCATTTTTCAGCCAATTCTCCACTATTTGGCAGAGTTGCAATTTCGTCAGCTTCTCCAGCCTCTTCTTTTAATTGTTTTTGTTTATCAAAAATTGTGGGAAGCTTTAAAATATCATTTAGATAACCGGCAATATGTCCGTTATCAGGGTCTTTTTTTAGCGCAATTTCCAAAACATGTATGGCCTCATCTTCACGGCCTAGTTCATTAAGTGAAATTCCTAAATTATAATATAAATCTGCATTTTGGCTGTCTATATTTATTCCACGCTGAAACCATTTAGCTGCAAATTCATGACGATTTAATTTATGACCAATTCTACCTAATAATATTATGGCAGCAATATGGTTTGGTACCTGTTGTACTATTGCAGTACAGATCCCCTCAGCTTCCGTGTACCTATGGTTATCTGCATGGTCAATAGCAACTTTATACATCTCATCTATTGTGAGCTGTTGATGACCATTTGCTTCTATGTTTTTAAGGGTATTCGTGTTCATTCAAGTTGCACCATTTGGCCTAATACAAGACCATCAACAACAAGTTTAGAAAAGATATATTTGTTCTAAACTCGGTTTTTCATTAATTACATATACACACAAAAATTTTTAGACTTTATTTGGAGCAAAACATACTCGATTACGTCCTTGCCTTTTGGCATCATATAGAGCTTCATCAGCCATTTTCAGCAGTTCATCTGGGTTTTTAGCACCTGAGTTTGGAAATATAGAAACCCCAATGCTGATCTGTACCTGAAGACCATCAACCCGCATATCAGAAATTTTTTCCCGCAGTCGCTCTGCTACATTTGCTACACCCTCAAGGCCAGTGCTAGGCAAAACAGCGCAAAACTCTTCTCCACCATAACGGCAAGGATGGTCAATATCACGAAAATGACCATTCATTACCCTTCCAATGGCTTGTAAAACTCGGTCCCCCTGATCATGGCCGTGGGTATCATTAAACTTTTTAAAATGGTCTACATCAAATAACAAAAGACCCAAAACTAAGCCATAGCGTTTGGCCCGTTTAAACTCCTCGTCCAACACAACATCAAAATGCCTACGGTTGAAAAGCTTGGTTAAGGCATCAGTAGTTGATAGATAGCGTAATTCATTTTCCAGCTTTTTTTCTTGGGTTACGTCTCTTATTAAAGCTGCCGAACCTACCATGGACTTTTCATTAGAAAATATTGTTGTTGCTTGAATTTGCAACATACGCCCTTTAAAAACAACAATATCTGGTACAGATTTTAAATCGTCTTCTAAAATTGCAGAAAAATGATCGGGATTATCAATTAAATTCCTAAAACCATTGGCCCTTAGTTCCGGTCCACTTTTACCCAACAGCCTTTCAGCAGCAGGGTTAACCAAAACAATTTCTTCGCTACGGTCTGTAACAACAATACCCTCTCTAGCACCCAAAATAATTGTTGTAAGTTTGTCTCTTTCATTTTGCAAGCCAGAATATGTCCTAGCCAACTCTTCGCTCATCTCATTAAAACAGGCTGCCATCATCCTAAATTCACAACAACCATCAACATCTGCCTCTTGGCGAATATGGCCTTGTGTCATTGCTACCATAGAAGAGCTTAAATCTTCTATCGGTAATACTACATATTGCCGTATTTTTTTAAATACAACGGTTAAAATAACTACTAATACGGTCAATTGAATTAATAAAATGCGTATCCGCATGCTCTGGATTTCATTTTGGGCTTGCTGCATGGATGTGGTAATTTCCAAAACACCACGAATTTCATTTTCAGTTCCATGGCATACGGCGCAATCCTCGGCATTAGGTATTGGGTAGAACACCGTCATCATTGTATGGCCTTCCTCTTGTGCTAAAACACTTTTGCTTTGGCCTGAAGCAACGACTTCTTTTAATGTGGATAGCTCTGAAACACTATATTTCAGCCCAGAAAGTATTTCTCGTTCAGGGTATTGCTCTTCTCCCATTATTTCGTTGACTTGTTTAATAGATTTATTATCAGTGAATGCCTGTACTCCATCAGTTCTCAGAATACGTATATTACCTAAATCTTTAATCTGTTTAATATCTTCTATGTAGCTTTCAGCAATTTCTGCTGACCCACTCTGCATGATAGTTTGCAAACCACTGCCAACTGTATGGGTTAAAAGGGTTAGTGAGCGTTCATGATTAGATAAAATCATCTTTTCTTGATCATGTGCAAAAAATATTGCAATACCTACTGTACCAAGTAGAAACGTCAAACCAATCAAAGACAAAAGACGATTTCCTATTCCATCCAGAAAACCATGTTTATTTAGTTTTTCTGTTCCAATTTTCTGATCTTTCATCACTACCAACCTCAACCTACTTGATAACAAAATTTATTATTTTTTAATTAAATAATATAACAAAATAATTGTACACTAGTGATAGTTTGTTCAGCAACCAGCAATGAATCTATAAACAGCAACTACAAACTTCCCGTATATATAATATACTCACAGTTTATTTTAATATAACAACACTTTACAGAACATAATAACTACCAGCTACCAAATCTATGATAATGGCTCATTTACATAATAATTGTCCATTATTTTGCTAAAATTATGATTGTTTATTAATTTAAAAAAATTTTTAACTTGAAATATCGATACAACGCTTGAGTTAAGAGAGACTTTTTGGCAAGATGGTGAAGTTGATGTACTTTATAAATATACGTTGCCACTCTCTATTTGGCACATTAAACAACAGTTCGGCCACACAATGTATTTAACATTTCTACCTATAACAGGATTGAGACATCTCTTATGAGGCTTTTAATAATATTTATTGTTGGCTTTACAGCTCTCTTTGGCGCAACAGTGCCAGCCCACTCTGGTTTAATGGATGATATCTATAAACTAACAGACCAGAAGCAGTATGATGCTGCCATGAAAAAGCTTAATCAGTATCTTGCAACTAAACCCAAAGATGCTCAGGCTCGTTTTTTGAAAGGTCTAGTACTTACAGAACAGGGTGAACGTGACAAGGCCATCAAAATTTTCCAAGCTTTAAGCAACGACTACCCAGACCTGCCAGAACCTTATAATAATCTTGCAGTACTATATGCAGAAAAAGGCAACTACGACCAAGCCCGTGATGCTTTAGCAAAAGCCATTAAGTCTCATCCTACCTATGCTACTGCTCATGAAAATATGGGAGATATCTATGCTAAAATGGCATCGAAATCCTACCGTAAAGCCATATCCTTAAGTGGCTCTAACAAAACACTTGATCGTAAACTAGACCACATAAAAATGGTTCTAGTTCCTGGGGCTACTCAACAGTATGAACCAGAAGAACCGCAAACAACCGCTGCCAAGCCAGAAGAAATGGCAAGCAACGATGAAAACATTGACATGCAAGATGTGGAACAAGCTGTTGAGGATTGGGCTACTGCCTGGACATCTCTTAATATTAATGACTACCTTAGCTCCTATTCTAAAAAATTCCGCCCACCAGCAAAATTTCCAAACTATTCTGCTTGGGTACAAAATCGCCGACGTGTAATTGGAAAAGCTAAGACCATTAAAGTAACCTACAACGACTTAAGCGTAACATTTTTAAACAAAGATTTAGCCCGCGCTGAGTTTGAGCAGAACTACTGGTCACCAAATTATAAAGATAGAGTTAACAAGACTCTTACTCTAGCCCGTGAAGGTGGTATGTGGAAAATCGTCTGGGAACGTTCCGAAGGTTAAGGTCACGGATTTTCAATGCGTGTTAAGACAACAGTTTCAGCACATGCTTTGATAGTTAACCAAGACCCTTTGAGTAAAAAAAAACAGGTGCTCCTAGTCTGTCTTGCTTATAAAGACTACCGCTGGGGGCACTGGTGTTTTCCTGGGGGGTATGTAGATGAGGGCGAAGAAATCTCAACCGCTTTAAAACGAGAGGTGTTTGAAGAAACCAGCATAGAATTACTCACCTTTGAACAAGTCGCTGTAACTCCTCTTCTTGATATAAAACAACCCAACATTAGCTTTATATTTCGTTGCGACTCCTGGAATGGAGTTGCTAAGGCGAGTAGCAAAGAGCTTATAAAAGTTGCGTGGGTTGATGAAACAGAATTTCGCAAAATGGCAAAAGATGGACCACTTGCCTACCCAGCACATATGTGTAAACAGGTAGAGAACATAGGCTGGCACATATCTATCGACGAATAAGGCTTTAGGAATAATTCTGTTAAAATTGTGGCTTTTAAATAAATGCTACACATAATCCTGGATACATATATTATCACCAATTCCTAAAACAAACTATATATTCACCTAGTTCTAATAGTCAATTATTAATCAAAGGTTCGCAAGAAAGCTTGCTACAACAAATTTTGGGTAGTTTTAATTTTTATATCTACACCAAATAGGTGACTATGACATCCAACAATATACCTGATAACACAACACCTTACACTATACACTTACCACCTACTGCCAAATCTACAACCATAAAAATATTAAACTACTGACACATCAAGAGTGATGATTAGACCTTGATTTTTAAAGTGCTTGTTTTAGCTTTAAATCAATATTCTTAGCCAGGCTCTCCATCTATACGGGGTTTTAGTAATTTATTAATAAAAACATGTATAAAAATGGTGAAAGTTACTATCCATAAGCAACCGGCAAAAATTATTCCCCCACCCGGCAGAGGTAACTCTGGCATAATACGGCTTACTGCTGCCACAAATATAACTAAAAATGCGATGGTTAAACGCTTATTTGCCACAACAGGATAACCAGTGTGTATAAGGGATATCCTACTCATAATACCCATGGTAAAAAAGCCCATTGCTCCAACTGTTAGGGCGTGAAGTGCTGTTGATATGGCTAATAAATCTGTCAATCGAGCTAGCCCCGAAAGAAACAGCCCTAAGATTAACCAGCTAAACCCCCAATGTAAACTCCACAACATGGGGTCGCTAAAAGTTTTAAAAATATGCCACTTAGAAAACCTCACCAACTGCACCAAGGCTGCTAAAATAAACATTATACCAGTTACAGGGTGTTGATAATCTATTAAATTACCGACAATTACCCCTAACATAGTTACAGCACCTGCAATTTCTAGAACTGGGTATAGGGGAAAATCTAAACTTGCCCCCCCTTGGTTTAACGTCTCACGGGTAAACATAGGCATAATATGCCCACCAACCACGACTAAAAAGAAGATTATAGCGTCAATTCCAAGATACACGCCTCTTTGCGCGGTATCATCACTCCAACCTATTGACTCTAGATGCATCAAGACATTTCCAACCATAACTAACGCCAAAAGAGTTGGAAAAATACGATGTATTTTATTGCCAGTGTTCCATAAAGTTGGGGCAGAAGAGTGCAAAAAAAGGTACCAGAAGGTTAAATCAAGTACAGCAACAATTTCAGCAGGAATAAAAGGCGAAAACCAAATTGCCAAACGGCCAACAATCCAAGCAGCTACAATACGCAACAGTGGTGGACCAGTAAGAGGTGGTGACTTAGACCAAATTGGAGCAGCAGTTAACATAAAACCAGCTGCAGCAGCCCCAACAAAACCAAACAGCAGTTCATGACCATGCCAAAAAGCAGGCGCAAGAAACAGCTCCCAATCCAGGTTGCCATTTAAAAAAAACAACCAGATAACCATACTAAGAACAGACCAAAAACCAGCAAGAAGAAACAGTGGGCGAAAGCCCATTGCAGAAAGAATAGCTAACAATGAAGAGTTACGACTATTTTGTGGAGCAGCATTCATGACGGTTCAAACCTTAAAAAAAGAACCTTTTTGCCATGAATTTATCTTATACGCAATTAATAAAGGATTAAAGAGTACCCAAACTTAAGAATTAATTATATTTAGCTTGGAAAATTTTGCCTACTCATTTAAGAGAACAGGTTAGGATAGCAACCTGCTCTTACTAAATTATCTCAGTTTTATGGTCAAACCTAGACAAATTTAGTTAGACAGAAATGCTATCCATTGCGCCTTTTTGTCTTGCAGAACTAGACAGACTAACCCTATATGCAGAAGAAGACCGCTGTTTAATTTTGGCTGGATCTGTTGCATTTTCAAGTATTTTAGCTGGTGCAGAGCGACTAGCAGAACTATTAGCCCCACCTTGGCTACCTTGATTAAGACCTGCTGCCATTCTAACAGCTCTATTTATCAAAAACCCTGCTGCACTAGAGATATTCATAATAAATTCCTCATCTTAAAGGCATATTATACCGATAACGTTATCGGTATGTTTCACTTAACCTTGTATCTTGAGGAACTATAAAGCAACACCCGTGCCAACAAACTGAATCAGCCCGACAATTTTTTACAAAAATCTTAAAAAAAATTTAAAAATAATCCCTAAGCAACCTTTATCAATTATTCAATAGACCAACTAGACAAGAGGTAAAGAGTCAGGTAGTCTACTGCCCCATTGGTCGCGGGGCGTGGCGCAGCCTGGTAGCGCACTAGCATGGGGTGCTAGGGGTCGAAGGTTCGAATCCTTTCGCCC
>JADGBW010000195.1 GCA_015231305.1 Magnetococcales bacterium
CGGTCGGCATGTATTGGTTGCTGAGGATAACGCCATCAACCAAGAGGTAGCCCAGCCGAATCTAAATCTGTAATTTCAATGTCTAATGGCCAGGATAAGTTTTTAGCGGTAGTAATCATAGCTAAAACAGATTGACCAACTCGATGGTTGAATGTTTCAGTACTAGCCCAGATATTTCATGAAGAATAGCCGCTATGCTGCCCCAGTTATTGCCAGAACTGCGTTGCAGGATAAATTTTTAGGATCACATACGGATAGTATGCTCACCTGAAAAATTCAACCTACGCCTTGTTCTGATAACCCCTGGAACAACCTTTCGACCACTCTTTATGAAATTTCCGAGCTAGACAAAACCAAAGCTGGACGGCGTTTACTTGTAGAACGGTCTGTAAAAGGAAAAGGAACAACCACTACATCATATACATCATAAGTTACTTTTGTTAACTTATTAGTTGCAGTTTGCATGCTTGTAATACCTCCCGCTATAGTAATATTAGCTTTACTAAGTGTTTGCATCCAACACATTAATTTTTGAACCACTTAAAATACAAACATTTACTGCGATAAAAAGCTATAATATGCACTTCAAGGGAAATATTTTGGTAGCAGCTGCGGCCCTATTATCTCTTTGTTGCAGTTTTCTTGCTCTAGCTCTTCTAGAAATGCGCTTAGGTGGGATAAACCGGGGCTGTTGCTTAATGTCGTAGTTTGGGCAAATTGGGCAGCGGTTTTACCGGCTCTTAGACCGAAGACTAAAATCTCTAGTAGAGCATTACCCATTAAACGGTTGTGACCGTGTACACCACCTGTTACTTCACCTGCTGCAAACAGCCCTGGCATGTCAGTGCCACCGTTTGAGCCTATTACCATGCCACCGTTTTGGTAGTGTAGTGTTGGGTATGCCAAGAGTGGAAGCTGTCTTAAGTCTATGCCTTTACCTAGGAACTCTTTAAACCTGCCGGGGAACTCTTTTTCTATAGTTCCCCTACCATGTATAAGATCAATTAGTGGGATATCTAACCAGACACCAACACCGCCACTTGGAGTTCTTACCCCGTTATTCATCATTTGGCATTCACGAATAATAGCAGCAGTTGTTACATCTCTTGGCTCTAGACCGAAGACAAACTCATCGCCAAAGCGGTTTAAAAATGGTGCGCCAAGTCCGCGAAATTTTTCGGTAATTAAAAGACCAATTTTACGTTCTGGGTAAGCTATACCTGTTGGGTGATATTGGCATGAGTGAAGGTCTTGTAGTGGAACACCAGCCCGGTACGCCATAACCAACCCATCTGCTGTTGCGCCGAAATGGTTTGAAGTGGGAAATTTATTAAGATGAAGCCTACCCATACCACCAGTTGTAATAATAACCGATTTTGCATGCACAATTAATGGCTCGCCACCTGTTAACTGCTCTAAAACTGCACCTACTGCGCGGCCATCATCATCGGTTAATAGCTCTACAGCGGGAGTAAAAGCTGATACTGTTATATTCTCTAAAGCTTCTGCACGGTCTCTAATAACCCGCATCATTTCAAGGCCAGTAACATCTCCTGCTGCATGGAGCCGTTTTCTTGATGTGCCTCCACCGTGGCGAACCTTCATGCGCCCAGTGGGGTATTTATCAAACAACATGCCAAGCTCTTCAAGCCAGTGCAGCACATCGGCTCCGTCAGTTACCAAAGCTTGGACAAGTTCTGGGTTATTAGTGAAATGCCCACCTCCCAGAACATCTAAATAATGTTGAACTGGAGAGTCACACTCTTGATCTGCAACCTGCATGCCCCCTTCAGCCATTATGGTGTTGGAGTCTCCATGGCGTAGTTTGGTGGCAACAAATACTTTTACTCCTGCTTCAGCAGCAGCAATAGCAGCAGCAGTTCCGGCTCCACCACCACCAATAATTAAAACATCAGTTACAATATCGGCTTTTTTACTAAGTGAAGTATCTTTTAAAAGATTATTGAGTGATACCCGTGGACGAGACTCCAAAAGGTCAGCCATTTCACAAGGTACATGGCTCCCCTTTCCCGGCCCTACTACCAAAGGCCGTTTTCCATCCTCACGTTGATCGGGATGGAAATCATTAAGCCAAGCTTTTCGGTCTGAAATTGACAATGCCGGAAATGTCTCACCCCGTAGTGTGCGAGCTAAACGATCTTCACGGCTTCTCTCCACCATTCGGACAGACTCTCGCAAGGCTTCTGGTAGACTAGTTAGATGACTGGTGTCAGTAAAATTCATTTATAGAAGGCTCCGATCTTGGGGGAGCCATGTCCCTGGGTGGGTATTGTCTGGCTCTCTCTCCCTACGTTGATATAAAGCACGTAGGTCATCAGGGTCAAGACGGCTCAAACGTCTAAAAATTGATTTATAGTGCCCGCTCTGCATTTTCTCTACCGCCTTACTTAAATGTTCTGCAGGAGCCTCTTTAAAGCGACCTTGAAATCGCCGGGCAGCAAGAGCAGCATTTGGTTGAGATATTTGTGATGGGCAGCGCAATACACAAGCTTGGCATTGAATACAGGTAAAAGATTCATGGGCAGCACCTGCTAAATCACCACGTTTAATCATACCTACATAGCTCATTACGTCGATATCCACAGGACAAAGACGAGTGCACTCACCACACATTACGCAGTTATTTACTTCTGGGTAGAGCTTACGTACTAAGTATTCTGGGGTTTCTCCTTCCCCCAAAACAAGGTCGTGCTGAACTTTTTTTTGTGGAATATAAGGCAAAGGCAGAATTTCCATCCCCTCCTCAACCTCATCTTGACAAATAAGTGCTGCGATAAACTCAGGCTTACCTTTTATGCGATAGAGAATGGTACACGCTCCACAAACACCCCCTCTACAGCCAATACCACGAACAAAGTCTCGTCCAGCCTCCTCTAGTGCAGTCAAAATGGTGCGCCCAGGAGAGACCTTATAGGGAATATCATCATACCGGATTGAGATTTTAGAAGTTTCACTCATTCAGTTTAACCAATAACGTTTTGGGCAATTATAAAAAAGAACACAGTTTCTCTTAGTATAAAGAAATTTTATAAAAGTTCAAATATTGTTATATCAAAAAATTTTGCTACAGAATGCTAAGACCCCAAAAAAGCTTTAAACTTAGAATAATGGACGTGCTCCTTTTGTCAGACGAAGATTATCGGACCAGGAGCCTATCCACTCACCATCAAAATTTAAAACCCTAAATTTGATAGTGTAAATAACATCTTCTTGCCCTTCTCTTCCAAATGTCCGTTGAGAGCTGATACTTGATTTTATGATATAATCAAAATCTGCTGCTCGTGGGTCAACTATTTTTGCTCTTTGCGCATTAAAAATTAACTCACGAATTCGGTCACTCATCTCGGTTACATCTAGGGTTGGGTCATCTGTATCGTTACGAACCGAGCCAACAATAATCTTAGGTTGCATCTGGGCCCAATTTTGAATTTTTTTATCATGCAACATTTTGTTGGTTATTTTTTTAGCCAGAGCCAAAAGATCACTAACATTAATATCTGCCTGCATGTGGGTTCGTGCATTTGACGGGGTCATCTCAACCCGGTTTCCAGATGTAGCACAAGCTTGTAATATAATAGCTGCTAAAAGAATGGGGAATAGTGGACTATTTTTTATAAAGAACTGCACTATGTTTTCTCCTTTTTTAAAAGAGCAAATTTAACCAGAAACAATTAAATATTATTGTTTAATATCTATTAACCCATAGTTTTTTACTATTGTTGACTGTAATAGCATTTTGCATACTACGAATATAGACAAAATTATGAGAAGCAGCATCAACCCAAAAATCTTTATGACCCAAACGCCTATTGCCTTTGCCATAACTAATTAGTCTCAACAAAGTTTTGCCATGTTTTGGGTTTAACTCATAACGAGCAGCTTTAAATGAAGCAGGTACAGAACGCCAAGAGCGGGTGTCTGGGTGGGTCTCAATGCTGTCTCGTACTTGACCTAAAAAGGAGCCAAAGGATCCTGCATCTGCAATAGCGCGTTTTTCTATAATAGTACGACCAAAAGCCAAAAGAACTCTGGCCAAAAGATACGGTTTTCTATCTTCTTGATAGCGCATAAAGTTGGCTTCAAGATCAGCAACGCCATTTAAAGATAGCTGTCGCCATTTACCATTTAGTTTAATGTGCAGAGCTAATCTTTTAGTCTTATTTTTAACTGGCTCATACAGGGGAACTTGCACCGGAATAACTGTTTGGTTAACTGGTACATTTAACCTTAATATATTTTTTTCAGGAACAACACCATCGCCAATTAAAACATGGAGAATTTTTTTGTTGCGAATCGCCTCACCACCCTCACCACCACCACTGCTATTTTTCTTAAGCTTACGTAGTAATTTTGCTAAATCTTTGTGGGGCATACGGTTTAATTTAGCTACGTCTAATGCACGCTGATAAAGCACTACCGCTTGATGTAAAAGAACAGAGTCTTGTCGCCCTCCTCTATAACTATCAAATTCCTTTATAACCCCTGCCAAATACCAACCAAAAGGTATGGCATAAGCATTTTCCACCCGCTTAGCAATAGATTTATATTTGTCATACTCCTTGGATATTTGATTTTGAATATCCTTGTTATCTAACCCTGTTGACTCAGCTTTTTGCTCTCTGCTTCTGTTTTCACGCCTAATTTTATCCAGCTGTTTTATAAATGCTCTCTCTTCATGTTTCTGTACGCTCATTGACCTTAAAGCTGCATTGTAGGCTTTTCGGTCTCCTTCAATAAGATACGATAGCGAGTAAAGGTTGAGCATTAGTACCCTCTCTAACCCTTCACCGCTATATGTAGATAGCTCCTCATTTCCAATAAGAGTCTCAACCCCAAATACAAATGCGCTGCTTGCTCCACTTCCCACAACGCTACTATCAAGCTGTCGGGCCAACTCCAACCTTGCTGCGGCAAGATGTTTTGCAGCCCCAATACCATTACCAGAATCAATTTCTAATGAGGCTAACTCAACAAGGTTAAGAAAACGGTTATTTTCATGTTTAAATTTTTCAACTTTTTCAGGTTTATTTTGTGACAGTAAAACCAATTTGCGATAGGCTTTCTGAGCCTCATGGTTTTTACCTGCCAGTTTTAAAGCTGCAATAGGTTGGTAGAGCTTGCTATACCCTCGGTATATTTTTTTAACACCAAGGGGAACAGCAGCCTTTTTCTTTTTTTTGGACTTTCGTTTTGACTTGGAAATTTTTTTCTTAACGGCAGGTTTAACATCTCTACTACTATTTTTTTTTAATGACTTTAAAAAGCTATCTCCTGATCCATTTTTTTTATCATTCACAGCATCTTGAAGCTGTTTTAAATCATCAAAAAAACCAGCATTAACTTGTGCTGGAGATAGAACAAATAACAGAGCAAAGACTATTAGAAAAGCGGCAATATTTTTCATAAATACTCCAAAACAATACATGCTAGTCAACTTAAGGTTTTCGTACAATGGACCCAACCTCAACAGACAAACCACTATCATTTTCTAACAGTTTTACAATGGTAAATTTAGGGTTAATTCGCATTATCTTGCCTTGGCCAACATATTCTTCGGCAGTACCTAAATTCTCTCCGGTATCAGGGTCAATTAACAAAACACCAGGCATGTAGATATTGAGAAGTTCACCATCTAGCAACCCCCCATCCTGGCCTCGGTTTATATAAAGTCTATCCCCTCTAACAGCCATAACTTTCATGGGGAATACAGCATCAACAAGTTGGTCTGCCATATTAGCAGCTGCTTTTTTAGCAAGTTTTGAGAAAAATTTACTGTTTGGAGGCCCGCGATGAGACTCGCCCTGCATTCTAATATCTACACGTCGCTCTTTAGTGGCAAAGCTACTTTTCAAATAAAATGTGGTCATAATCTGACCTGATGTTGTGTTTAACACCTGCACCTGCATCTCCAGTCGCCCTGCATC
>JADGBW010000196.1 GCA_015231305.1 Magnetococcales bacterium
GTTTGAGTGAAAATTTCACGAGCATTTTCATATTCAATCAAGCTTGGGTCAAGCTCTTTCTTACCTAGGGCAATGTCTTTGGAGAATTGGAAAACATATCTTCTGACACCCAATAGATCGTTAAGCTTGAATGGTGTACCAGACATACGGGTATGACAATCAGCGCACCCTTGGGCTACTGCAATATCAGCTGTATAATAGCGTATAAAAAGTCCCTTATCGTTTTCCAGGGGTTTTGATATGAATATTTTATCAGGATCTTTTTTTATAGCTCGGTTTGCTTCTAGGTCAATGTCATCCTTTAATTCCTGACTTAGATTAAGAGGGGCTTCTGAAATGATTTCCATTGATATTTTAGAATCAGTTCCATATGCCTGATTAACCAACCTTGTATATGTTGCTGGAAATGGCACCGCAGGGTGTGGTTCCTCATGAGGGGTCATTGAGATAGACCATTTTCCTTGTTTGGCTGCTTTAATTACAGTTTTGGTGTATGTACCACGCATTTTTGTAATGTATTTATCAAGGTCAACAATTTGCTGAATAGTAGTCTGTTGTCTGGCTTTTGCCATTGAAAAACCCAATACAGATTTTGCCATAGCTTGTGTCAACATGCGTTGACGACCAAGAGCGTTAAGTCTGGCAGCATCTTCTTCTGCTTCCCCAAGCATCGAAATAACCGTGAATGTTGAGAAAAGCGAAACAGTGGCAATTGTGGCAAAAACTGCAAGCATGTAAAACTTAATGGTCAACTTAGTCATATTCTTCATTGGGTATACCTAAATATCTTTGTTTATTAGTTTAAAAACATTTTGTAACTATCAAACCTAATGGATACGACTTTTGTACCATAGCAACCAGTAATTTTTACCTTGTTATTCAACCTTAAAAATAGGGGTAAAATCCAGTCTTAAAACAATTTTTTTCCACTCATTTCGTGATGTTATTTTCGTTACAATTAAAAAAACTGAAACTGTTTGAATTGTAACATATTTATGTTGCCGTTTAATAGAAAATCATCACTAATTTTGTTACATTAAAATACATATAACTGAATTTAAATATGATTTTTAAAAGATATTAAAATATTTTAACCACAATTTTTTGGTTTTCAGTACGAGTTTAATTAAATTTTGTGTAAAAGGATGTAACTTCAACCATTATGCAAGTGTACCAATATGATTTGGAGTTGATGGTAATTAACAAACTATACTTTTAACAATAACCGTAAAATTTATATAATATTCAATAAGTTATTGGCAATAATTATTTCTAATAAATCTTAGTATGATTTGCTTTAATTAAACAAAATAATATTATTAACATGCTCGGCAAAGTTTATTATTTTTTATTCGACATCCGCAGCTTTTTTATTAACAATCGTTGATTTATTATGATACAGTAAGTTACATGTTGTGACGCGCATGTTAATTTTCGAGAGTTTTAAAAAGTGAGGTTCAATTAGATGCTTGTCTATTAATATGCTCTGTTTCTCAAAAAATTGTACCAAATTAAAGCTGGTTAACTATGTAATTTTTTCCAACGTTTAAGTGGGGTTAAAATAATTGTTATGCAGAGTATTTTCAAGCAACCATAAAACTTGTTGTAGAAGAAATAGCAGCATCTTTTTTTCGTTCTAGTTTTGATATTATTCCAAGAGTTAACACTGAAGTTGGAGGCGTTGATAACTTTGAAGTAACAGATGCAGATTTTACCGCAATTGTCGGCTTTTACGGTGATATAGAAGGTGGGATGAACCTGGCTGCACCAGCACATGTAACTTTGAGGTTAGTAAGTGCTTTTTCTGGTGAAGAGCTGTTAGAGTTTGATGATATGGCAGCAGATGCATTTGGTGAGCTTGCAAATATAATAGCTGGCTCAGTAAAGGAAAAGCTATCAGAAGACGAAATATATAAAATTAACCTCACTCCACCTATGGTTACAAAAGGGAGTAACCATAAATACTATAATTCAGAAAACTCAGTAAAACAGTATTTCACTATTAATAAATCACCTTTTTTTGTGGAAGTATTCTATTAGACAATGGTTTTGGGAATACACAGTGGTATGCAAAAGCATACTTAGAACTAATACCCCTTAACTTTGGTAACCAACCTTTTAGAAAAGGATGTTTATGTGTTTTTTATAAACCATTAAATTTTTCTTGGAATCTCTCGCCCACCTTTGTCAACCGAATAAAGGCGGACTTTGTTGCTTCTGGGAAACTCTTTTTTTAGTAATCCTTTTAAAAGACGAGGTAGTTCGGCAGTTGATACTTCAAACTGACCTTTACCAAAACCATTTTGTATTACAGTAAACATGTCATCAGTTTCTCGAATAATTAAAACTGACCTATTTCTTTTGTATGTTCGTAGATCAATCCCATAACCTAATGGCAGCTTTTTTATACGATTTTTAATTGTTGGTATCACAGTCGTTATTGGTATCATCCTGCATTTCCACTATGTCTTAAAGGGTGGTGATCTATTAAAACTGGTGTTCAGAGTTAAAGCTAATAATTCTATTTAAAAAATTACTCAACCTAAATAAAACCCTATAGTAGAGAGATTGTTAAGCTGCTAAAGCAAAGGTTCCGAGGATTAGCATAAAGATAGGTGCTATGAATAGATGAATTCGTATGTTTTTAACTTTGCCATTTTAATAACATATACCTAATTTTATCAAAAAAATACCCCTAAATTTATTGTTTTTATAGAGTTAGTAAATTAGAAAATATTTAATATAAGTTTATATTAAACTAACGGATTAACAGTGCTTAATTTGGAAGTGATGGGTTGTAATTTATAGCTCTCTTAAATTAATGATCATAAAGTAGATATATAACAAAGGGGGCATAAAGGTTAATAACGTAATTTGTATTTTAGATGAGTGGCTGATTTCGACTTTGAATTGGATAATAGGCTCTACTTTGCTATGATTATAAACAATCTTAAAAAAAGGGGAAAACGACTAATTCCAAAGGCCAATTAAAGACAGTTATATTAATATCATTGTGTTGGTTTTTACTATCTTTAACGCAAAAAAAACATACAGTATTGCAGAATACAGGAAATAATATATGTATGAAGTAACTAAAATAAGATCTTGGTCAAGTTTACTCATCTTTGCAGTTTTGTCGCTGCTGGGCATTACTTCAATACCTAAAGCAGTTCAAGCTAGCCCTGAAATATTAATTGGTGTCAATGAAGACGATTACCGACCATATTCCTATTATGCAGAAGGTCGGTATCAAGGGACACTTATTTTAGCGGTACAACAAGCTGCCATGAAGCTTGGCTATAAAATACGTTTTATCGGTAAACCATGGAAGACATTGTTAAATGAGATGGAGAATGGTGAGCTTGATGCAATGATGCCCCTTTACAAGACACCGCAACGAGAAAAATTTATGCATTTTGTTAAGGAGCCACTACTTTATGAAGAGAACCATTTAATTTATTCTTCAGCTAACCCAATTGCTTTTGATGGCTCGGCGGAATCTTTGCAAGGATTGCGTATAGGCGTTGTACGGGGGTGGACTTATGGTGGCCAAATTGTTAACTGGCATGGTTTTGAGCGGATTAGCCTCAATGATCAAAAAATAGTTGTACGCAATGTAGCTTCAGGACGACTGCATGGTGGGTTTGGTATACGTAGTGATATGTTGGATCATGCCACAAAACTTGGTGTAGAAGATAAGGTTGGTTTTGCCTCCACCCCTATAAATAGGCAGGCTGCCTATTTGGCGTTCAGCTATAAACCAGGACACAAGACACTTGCTAATTTATTTTCCGAAAAGCTGAAAAATATTAATAAACTTGCTCAAAAGCAACGGTGAAAAATAAAAGCTTTATGTAGGCTTTAATATGAGGTTCGGCTGCTTTAACCTAGAAACGGCAGTAGTCAGCACGCACCTAACGCAACCCATTGATTCACCTGGCATAACGGAAGAAACTCTTATCACCAACAAGGTGGCTGCGATTTCTTCCATTACACTAGGTAAACCAATGGATTACGCCATGTACGCACTGCCAACTGCCGTTTCTAGGTTTAACATAAACTATGTAATAAGATGAAAAATTGTTAAAGGGTATTAAGAGTGGGTAGTAGATGAAGTTTTTTCAACAATACAGAAGACTAACTGGCAAGTTTCTTCTTTATCTTTTACCTTCCGTTATTTTGGCTGTTGTAGTAGGGGGAGCACTGTTTGCTCTTTTTACCCATATGCAGCAACAAGAAGATTTTGCCAAACGTCAGAAAAATACATTGTCAGCACTTAGCAACTCTTTACAATCACCCATGTGGAACTACGATACCCACACTATCAAAGCTATTTTGCAAACATTTTCACAACATGAGGAAATTTCTGGTATAGAAGTACGTGGCAGTAAAGGGCAGCTTGTCGCTAGTTTTGGTGTTTTTGAGGCAGGCTCAGATCTATCTCACAAAAGGGATATAATTCATAGTGGTAACGCTGGTGACCTTAGCCTTGGCGAAGTATTGGTACAGTTTAATAGACAAATATTATACAACTCTATCAAACAGCAGATCATAAATACTGCTGTACTCTTGGTTTTTTTATCTACTGCTTTAATTGCAAGTGCCTATCTTTCCACCTGGATTATTATGATTCAGCCTCTAAAAAAGTTGCAGCAAAATATTAAAAATTCTGAAAATTCTCTGCACCCATCTCCTATTGATAATAATGTGTGTGATGAGATTGCTGAGGTAGTTGACTCTTATAACAATTTACTTGAAAAATTTGCTGTGAAGCAGGAGCAACTTTTAGCAACTAAGCAGAGTGCCGATTTTGCTAATCAGGCAAAAAGTGATTTCTTAGCCACAATGAGCCATGAAGTTCGTACACCTATGAATGCTGTTCAAGGAGCAATAGAACTTCTTAGACGAAAAACACTTAAAGATGACCAAGTAGAGTTGGTCAATACAATTTCTTACGCTAGTGGAAATTTACTTAATATTTTGGATGATATTCTGGATTTGTCAAAAATTGAGGTTGGCAAACTGACTCTTAATAGCACAGCTTTTAATGTTCGTTCTCTTCTGGAAAAGACGGTTTCCGCAATGCAACCCAGTGCTAAAAAGAAGGAATTACAACTGCAACTGGTAGTTGATGAGGCTATTCCTACCTCCATTATGGGGGATGCCTCTCGTATCCGGCAAATATTTTGGAACTTGTTAAGTAACGCTGTTAAATATACCGATAAAGGTGAGGTTGCACTTCATGCTACCAAGCTTAAGAACATAAAAGGTAAAGTACATATTGAGTTTCAGGTGTCTGATACTGGAATTGGAATTCCAAAGGAAATGCAATCGGTAATTTTTGATCCATTCCAACAAGTTGACTCATCGATTTCCAGGTTGCAAAAGGGGACTGGGCTTGGTCTTTCTATTTGTAAAAGGCTTGTGCAATTAATGGGAGGAACAATTGTACTAGAAAACAGAAATGGAGGAGGGAGCCTTTTTAGGGTATCACTGGCTTTTCAGGAAGCCGATGAAAAAACAGGTGTAAACTTACCTGCCACAAACACAATTAGAAACAATACATCCATTTTATTGGTTGAAGATGAGCTAGTCAGTCAGCTGGTAGTGCAAGCCCTTCTATCTGATGAAGGGTATAAGGTTATGGTTTCTTCTAGTGGTGCAGAAGCGTTGGAAATGTTGTACAAACAATATTTTGAAGTAGTTTTAATGGATCTGCGAATGCCAGAGATGGACGGCTTTGAAACAACAAGGCGTATTCGAGCTATGCCTGATCTAAGGGTTGCCAACTCAACAATAATTGCATTTACAGGTGATGTGATGAAAGATACTGTTGAACGCTGCCTCTCTGAAAATATAGATGCTGTGGTTGCTAAACCCATTGATATTGATGAGATGAACCGAGTCATTGCTGAATTATTAAACAAAG
>JADGBW010000071.1 GCA_015231305.1 Magnetococcales bacterium
ACCCCTAACAACAAAACAGAGCCAACAAAAACTGTAAAAAATGAACCCAAGTCAACGCAAATAACCCAACAAAGCACAGTTACTAAAACTGTTGTAAATAAAAGCGTTAATAATTCTGTTATACCCAACAAGCTAATTCAAAACCCAAAATTGTGGAATTTCTTATCACAACGTATTGAAAGTACAAAAGAGTGGCTAAACAAGAGTGATAAAAAGCTCTATACAATTCAGCTAATGATGGCCTCCACTCGTAAAGATGAGTGGCTAAAAGAGGTTTACAAAACTCACGGTTTAAAAAACCGGACTTTCTACATTAGGCCAGTTCCATTCAAGGGTAATACTCACTATTTTGTTTATCTTAACGAGTATGACTCATACAGCATGGCTCGTAACGATATTAAAGGTTTGTCACGTTATTTTTCTCGTAGCGGTCCGTTTGTTGCGGAGATAAGCAGGATAAGTAACTCTAAATAGTCAAAAAATAGTAGTTGGCAGTATGCTTTGCCAACTACTATTTTTTATAGTTTATTTTTTCAGCTTTTTTTCTACAAATGGTGCTCTAAGGCGGAAAGCTTCTGGCATATTGCTGCCAAGCAGTGGTGTTAAATACATGCGAAATTCATTGGTTACATTGGTTCCATCTTTACTAATAAATTCATCTGCCATGGTTTTTGTTTTGCCCGCCACAGCTACTAGAGGGTCCAAGCGGTATTCTACAGAATAATCGCCACACCTATGAATGGTGATAGAGCCACTTGCACCGTTCCAAAAAGCAAATTGACAGGCTTTTTCTCCTACTTCTCGTGCTTCACGCTGGTCTACCTCTGACACCACACCCAAAAATGAACGTTGCAGATAGCCAAAAGTATCTCCGCGCACTCTTTTTATACCCAAGTTTGTCTTTATTTTTTCGGTAAGCAAGTCGGCTAATGCACCCATGCCAGAGAGCTGCACGTTGCCATGAGCGTCTCTTTCAATATCTTTTTGTAGTTTAGATACAATAAGGTTGCCTTTGGTGTCGTGTATACCTTCTGATACTGCAATAACACAACGTCCCAAACGGTTGTAGACCTCTTTAACATCTGAAAGAAATTTAGAAATTTTAAAATTGCGTTCAGGAAGATAAATAAGGTGGGGTCCATCATCCCGGTGTTTGCGTCCCAATGCCGATGCTGCGGTTAAAAAACCTGCATGGCGACCCATAACTATACCAACGTATATACCTGGCAAAGCTCGGTTGTCTAAGTTTACCCCAGAAAAAGCAGAGGCGACAAATTTTGCTGCGGATGGAAAACCAGGGGTGTGATCGTTTATAACCAGGTCGTTATCAATTGTCTTTGGCACGTGGATAGAAATTAGTTCATAGCTCTTTTTTTTGGCAAACTCTTGTACAATACGTAGGGTGTCAGAGGAGTCATTGCCACCAATGTAGAAAAAATAACGGATATTATGGGCAATTAGCACCTTTAATATTTCGCCACAGTAGGCTTTATCTGGTTTTTCTCTTGTAGAACCAAGGGCTGAGCCAGGGGTGGCTGCTACTAGTTCTAGGTTATGTGTTGTCTCTTGGGTTAAATCAAGAAAATCTTCATTAACTATGCCAGAAACTCCGTGTAAGGCTCCATAAACACGATCAACTTGAGGAAATTTTCTCGCCTCAAGTACTGCCCCTATCAAAGATTGGTTGATAACCGCTGTTGGTCCACCACCTTGGGCAATTAGAACATTTCCCCTTTTCATATAAATCTATTCCTTGTTATTTAATTGTTCTTCAGCAATTAATTTGCTAAAGGTCTTGTTTATTAACTCTTTACCACTATCAAGTTTATAATCTTTCCAGATATCAGCAAGAATATCTTCAGCAACAGTTTCATCAAGACCAATTGTTTCTATAATTTCATCAAATATTTCGCGCTCTCTTTCGGCATCGGGGCTTCCTATATCTTTATCTATAAGATGGCACAAGCCGATAAAACGCATGCATGAGTCTTGATTGTCAACATCTTTTGCCAAACGTCCTAACTGAAAAAATGTTGCAGCACAGCCCTTTTTATCATCTATATTTCTTTTAATTTCTAAAGAGTTCATAAAACCGGTTATGGCATCTTTGTGTAACCCTTCGTTTAGATCCATGGTTGCAAGCTGGTGCATTATCTGCGCTTCCATGGCTTTGTCATTAAACTCTTTTAAAAGTGGTAGCGACTCATTAAAAAGGCTTCTGGCAATGTCACTATCGCCAAAGCGGAAATGAATATCACCAACCCATGGCAGCAGTTGGGCTATTTCTTCTTTTTGTCCGTGTTTGCGTTGAATTTCTAACGCCTCATCGAGAGGTTCAAGAGCTTTGCTTCCATCATCATCTTGGGCATAAATCATCCCAAGTTGTATCAAACATGCCACTATTCCTTTATTTTCTTCGTTCTCTCTGTTTATATTTAGGGCAGCTTTTAATTTTGCGGTGGCGTTTTCTATAGTGCCGCCTAATTGCAACTCTAAAGTAGACAAATCAAAAAGGGCGAGTGCCTCTTCTTTTATATTTTTGCCACTAGTCATTTCAACAATTTCATTTAAAGTTGCTTGTGCCTCATTTAGTTGGTTTTGCTTTAGTTGGGCAACGGCAACTTTATAAAGAGGTTGTGGGTGTTGTTGTTTAGCTAGTAGCTTGCGGTTTAGCTGCTCCAACTGCCATGCAAACCCCATTTGCTCTAAATATGTGTTTATAGGCTCCATAACTTCAACTGCTTTTACGAAGTTATCGGCTGCTAAAAAATGTTCAACAGTTTGAGTGGCAATATCAAGCCAAGAATTTTGAAACTGCGCTATTTGTTGTGATTGTAAGTGAGAGAGTAAATATTCGCCCGCAGCCTTGTGTGCAGTTAATAAAGTTTCATCGTCAAGCATGGAAACTTCTAAAGGCAAGGGGCGCACTATATGCCAAACCTCGGTTACATCTTGTTCGTCTTGGTAAGCTAAATTTTCTCTTTTTAAAAATTCTAATAGTTTTTTAGCTTCCCCTTCACTTGTACCCATAATAGCTGCCATACCTGCAACTGGGGCTGGCATTTTAAAAAGTGCTGCACGTAATAAGCTTTGTTGGCTTTTTTCATCTAAACCCTGGTGCTGTGTAGATGGAAAGTCTGCATTTTCTAGTTTCTCTTCCCGACAAGTAGCAGGTAGGGGGGCAGGGCCGCCCGAAACCGGGGTAACTCTACTAGTAGCAATAAAACGAGACTCACCGTTTAGCTGGTCTAACATGTAAAAAAAGAAAGGAGCCATACTCGGATCAACAAAACGGTTGCTTGAAGGGTCAAGGCTCCACTGTAAACCATCTAAAATTAAAACAAACTGGTAGCGTCGGTTCATTACCGCTGCAATAAAACCTAAACGGTCTTCCATTGTTATGCGTGGGTTAATTAAAATTTCTCGTTCATCTTGCATTTTAGCTTGGCTTAATGCCGTATCAAAAGAGGCTAAAACCCTTGCTGTTGTTATGGGGGTTTCGGCTGTTCCTGATACTGCTAAAGTAGTAAAGCCCTCACGCTGAAGGTTCTGGGCAAGATGAGAAGCAAGGGTTGATTTGCCGCTACCTTGGGGGCCAGTTAGCAAAAGGGTTTGCAAGCTACCATCTAACATTTGTGGCAATAGCCGTTGCAAAGGGCGGCGCTGTTGCCGGTGGTTAAATATTGGACCTAAAGCAAGGCCAGCAAGAGGTGGTAAAGTATGGGCCATAGCCATTGGTCTAACCTGTGGTGCCTGTGGGGAGTTGTTAAAAATGCGACATTGATTGGTAGTTGCAAACAACATTGGTAAAGTCCAGCCAGGATAACCGGACTCTTCACACTTTTCTAAAACTTTGCGACGGGACTTTGCAAGAGCTTGGTCTACAGTGTCACCATAAGCCAAGTTGCTATAGAGGGTTTGAATAAATGATGCCCCTGTAGGTGTGGTTAAAGACTCACCCCAACCTAAGGCTAATGGTGTGCCTAACTCTACCAACTTAACACTTATTGCTCCCAAAGCTGCAACAGGAGATGGCCTGCTTTTGTCGCGACCAGAAATAATAACAGCTTGCACTCCAGAGTGTTTGAAAAGTTCCTCTGCCATCTCAGAGGCAGTACGGATATCAGCATTGCCTATTTCATCTTCAAAACCAAAGTATCCACTCTCATTTTTAATAAGTGTCGGGCCAACCAAATGAACTATATGTGGTTGATATTGATGTATGGCTTTTTGTAATTCACTGTATGTACCAGAGTCAATTACCTCAAGATATATGTCTGCTTTAATTGCCGTTAAGCTTTGTCTTATAGCTTTCTCTTCTGCGGCAAAGTCTAATTCACCTGAATTAGTAGGTGTAGAGGCCATAAACAGTACTTTTAATGGACCTGGAGGCAGGGTTGGGCAGCAACGAGCAGCCTGAATGGAGTTGTTTGGTAGACGACGCAAGCCAAACTTATCGTCTAAGCTGGGTATTGTACCATCGGGAAATTGAAGTAACTCCCAAGGTAAAAACAGCACCTCAGATACATTAGAGGTAACTGTTATATGACAGGGTTGGTTTGCATTTTCTTTTAATATTTTTTTAGTTTGCTGCCAAAAAGGTTGCAGCCAAGTTGCAAATAGTTCTGTGCTAATGCTGGTTAAAGTATCTGATGATAGGCTTGGGTTGCCACCACTTTTTAAAAGTTGCCTACAACCATCAGAAATATTATGAACATTGCGGTAGACTTTATCTTCAACTGTTGTCTCTTCTGCCACAGCTACGCCATCAGCAGAAAACTGTACAGTGAAATTAGTGCCAATATCACCATTTCTGGTGATAGCCAGAGTAAGTTGAATTTCAGAGTGAATCATGAGCACAATCCAGTTTGTAAGTTATATTTCGCAAAGTTTTTTTGCCCTAGCAGCAGCCTCTAGGCGAATCTCTTTTTCTCCGTCTATAATACGATTTTTCATTAAAATTTTACCAGCAACAATTACAGTATCAACAACATGGCCAGTGGCAGAATAGACCATGTTCGAAATAAAATCGTGGTTGGGGGTTAGTTCTGGCTCTTCTCGTCTTACAAGTACTATGTCGGCATTTTCTCCTGCTTTTAACAATCCACTTCCTTGACCCAAAAGCGGCGCATCAACACCTGTGACCACTCGCCAAGCATCAGCTGCTGGCAATACTGTAGGGTCGTTGTTGGTGTGTTTTTGTATTAAAGAAAAAGTTTTAACCTCTTGAAACATATCCAGTGAGTTGTTAGACGCTGCACCATCACTACCTAAACCAATGGGAATGCCACGTTTAGCTGCTTTTAAATAAGGAAAAGCCCCACCAACAGCAAGTTTCATGTTGGATACAGGGTTGCTAACTATGGTTGAACCCCGCTTTGCTATAAGGTCTAACTCTGCATCATCCAGGCACACCCCATGGGCGAGAATTGTTCTAGGAGTTAATAGACCCTGTTGATCAAGGTGTACAGCAGGTCTTACCCCATGGTTTTTAAGGCATTCGCTAACCTCAAAAGGGGTTTCAGATAGATGAATGTGTACTGGTAAATTGTGTTTGTCAGAAAATTCAGCTGTCCAGCTTAGGCTTTTCGCGCTTACAGTATAAATAGCGTGAGGGGTTAGGGTAAATTTAACCCGGTCAGAGTAACGGCTAGACTCTTCAAGATATTGCACCGCCTGCGCTCTGCACTCTTCACCCTGTTTTTCACCAGCAATGTCAATCATTACAGCACCAACACCAGCACGCAGACCACTATCTTCCACTGCCCTTGCCATACCATGAAAATGCCAATACATATCTTCAAAAGCTACGGTTCCAGAGCGGATCATCTCAAGGCAAGCAAGACGGCTGCCCCAATATACATCTTCTTCATTTAGCTTAGCTTCAGCAGGCCAAATTCTGGTTTGAAGCCAATCCATAAGCTGCATATCATCACCAAACCCTCTAAATAGTGACATTGCAGCATGGGTGTGACCATTCACCAAACCAGAAACAGCTGCTAAACCATTAGCATCTAATGTTTGCGCATTGGCTAATGGGGGCAGGGCAGGGCCAATTGTTTTAATTTTTCCTGCAACTGTGTGGATATCAACTAGCCCTTTATCTTGTAGCCAGACATTTTTTATGTGGAGAGTCACGGTAGTAATTTTTCCATTAAAGTCTTAATAATTAAAACCAGTTTTGCTTCGTTTGCGCGAACTTGAATTTTAAAAGATTCAAAGGTCAACTCATCATCACTGACACCATTTGCATAGTTATCAATCATACAGATAGCAGCATAGGGTATTTGACACTCAGAGGCCAAAATACACTCCGAAGCTACGGTCATGCCTACCACATGAAAGTGTGGTTTATAAAAGTTTATCTCAGCAGGCGTCTCAAAACGTGGGCCAATAGTTTGCCAGTAAACACCACCATCAATTGCTTGTACTATTTGGCTTTTATTTAAGGTGTCTAACAATTTTTGTCGCCAAATAGTATCAAAGCTAGGGGCTATATGGCCTTGTGTGTCAGAAAAAAATGTGGGGGCTAAATGTGGTGCAAAAAAATCATCGGGTACTAGAACTGTACCAGGAGAGATATCTAAACGTAGTCCACCAACCGAACCAACAGAAATTATATGGCTAACTCCAGCCTCTTTTAAAGCAGATAAATTAGCATGGTGGTTTATCTTGTGGGGAGGAGTGTACTGCTCAAGTCCATGACGTTGCAAAAAAACAGTATTTTTCTGTTCCATTAAAGTGACGGGGCCATACTCCGTAGCAACCGTATTAGGTTTTGCATCGCTAAAAAGATCAGATTCAAGGAGGCTAGTTCCACCAATAACAGCCAGTTTAAATGGGGGCATTTTGATTTTCTCGAATTACCAGAAACGCCACCAAGCTTTAGCTTTTTGGCTTTCATTGTCGTTTAACATTTTATCTTTCTCGTTTATCTCATCATCTGTATTATTTTTTACGCTCTTATCCTGGGTAGTGTCACTGTTAGGGTCACTATCAGCTTTGTTTTCTTGAATATCTTCTGTGATAGGGGCTGAAATTAACCCTTCAGTATCATTTTCAGACTCTTCGCCCTCTGCCTCAACATCACCCTCTGTTTCAGGTGTCTCTTGTTGTTGGTCTGCTGGCCTTTCATAACCTCCATCCCAAAACCAACTACCCCATCTAGATTTTAGCTCAGAATATTTATCTTTTTCTGGGTCGATTAGAGATTCGCCAAAATTTCGCTCAATTTTTTCGACGATCCCTTGGTTGTTGAAGGTAATTTCAATACGGTTAGCAGCACGAGAAAAAGTGCGTTGTAAATTTTTATAACGACGATCTTGTATGTAAATCCACCTTTCACGGCGGAAGGTGTTTACAATAGTTGCAGGACCAAGGAGTTTTTTAACCTCTTGAAAACTTGTAACTCCAACCACGATTTTATTGATATCTTCTGGCTTAATCATGGTGCCAGTGTCTTGCAAGCGAGCTTGACAGCCAGCTAAAGCGATAAGCAAAATGAAGAAAATTATACGAGGTAAGTTTAAAAATGGTTTGGTCATATATAACCTGTAGCTCATAATAGTGGGCTGAATAAACTGTTTTGTTGCGACCCTTCAATTAACAATAAAGATCTAATTAGCCTCTTTTCTGCAACAAAAACTGGGCTAAGTCAACATTTATAACCTCTTTAATGGGGGTGGGAGAAGAGTTTCTATGGCATTTTGGACAGGATGGCAGAAAAATAAACGGCAAAAAAAGCTACAAAGAGAACAGGTAATGGCTGTTCATGACCGAATAGTAGACCATCTTTTCGATATTATAAAAAACGGTAATTTAAAGATTGAAGATGATTATGACCTGCGTTTTGATCTGATGATATTTTTTGCTTCATACTTACTTTTCTGCAAGAAAGAAGATGTTGAGTTTTCTCAGAGTTTCTGGGAGATAGTCTTTGAGGGAATTCAAGAGAGTTTGCGTTTGCGAGGGGTAACAGATGTTCGGATGGGAGCAAGAATGGGGCAAGCATACACAGATGCAACCGCACGACGTAATGCCTATATCGCTGCCTGGGAAACAGAAGACAATGAGTTATTAAGAAAAGCCATTGCAAGAAATATCCTTTGTGGGGCCAAACCAGATGATAAGAGAGTTGAAACTATAATCGCTGGGCTGGAAGGTTTTGAAGATAATATGATGAACAGCTAAGACATTTAAGGTAGGGGGTAGTAATAACAATGGATAAGTTAAATATTGACGGATTAGAATTAGCAGGTAAACGGGTTTTTGTACGTGTTGATTTTAATGTGCCGTTAACAAGTGACGGTGAAATTAGAGAAGACACCAGAATTCGTGGAGCTGTACCAACATTAAAAAAAATAATCGCAGCAGGGGGGCGGCTGGTGCTGGCCTCACATCTTGGCCGACCAAAAGGGGTAGTAGTTCCAGAGCTATCTCTAAAGCCTGTGGCAAAACGTCTTTCTGAATTACTGGAAATACCTGTTTTATTAGCACCAGATTCAGTAGGGCCAGAAGTCTTAGCCATGGTAAACAACCTAAAACCTGGTGAGGTTGTATTATTAGAAAATGTCCGTTTTCATGCTGGTGAAACAAAAAATGATCCTGAACTCGCAGCTGGCTTTGCTCAGTTAGCAGACGTTGTTGTTAATGATGCCTTCGGTACTGCACACAGAGCACACGCTTCTAATGTTGGGGTAGCTGAACTTGTATCACCAGCAGCGGCAGGTCTTTTAATGGCAGCCGAGATAGAATATTTCAACAAAGCTATAAGCCACCCAAAAAGACCTGTTGTAGCAATTTTGGGTGGGGCAAAGGTCTCTACTAAAATTGGTGTTATTGATGCTCTCATTGAAAAAGTAGATAAAATAATAATTGGTGGAGCCATGGCAAATACATTTTTTAAAGCAATGGGCTATCAGGTAGGCAGCTCTTTGGTAGAGGATACAATGCTAGAAATAGCAGCTTCTGCCCAGTCTAAGGCCAAAGCTAAAGGTGTAGAGTTTTTGTTGCCTGTGGACTGTGTCATAGCTCAAAAAATATCAGGTTCAGCAGATACCAAAGTTGTTAGTGTTAAAAGTGTACCTGATGGTTGGATGGGTTTAGATGTAGGGCCAGAGTCTCTTAAGCTATTTCAAACGGCTTTGCAGGGAGTAGAAACCATTGTTTGGAATGGCCCATTAGGTGTTTTTGAAGAGCCACTATTTGCTAGTGGTACACTTGGCCTTGCAGATAGTGTCGCAAATAGTGATGCAATTACTGTAGTTGGTGGGGGAGATACTGATGCCGCAGTTCGTTTAGCAGGGGTAGCAGATAAAATATCTCACATCTCAACAGGAGGGGGTGCATTTTTAGAATTAATGGAAGGTAAAACACTGCCGGGTATAGAAGTTTTGAATGAATGCTAGTGAAATATTTTCTTAACAAAGTCACTTTATTTATATTTTTGTGAAATTGAAATATTTTGATATTTCAGCAATTATCTTTTGCTATCAAACGTTTATTGACAACAAAGTTTGAGTTGTTAAAAAATTGGTTAAATTTATTGTAAAAAAAAGTTGCTCTTAAAAACTTTTCAGTTGAGAATGTATGGTTATTAATCAAAATTTTTATGATTGTAACGTTATGTAAGCCAGCAATTTACATAATTTTGCTAATTAGATCGTTTGTTATTTAAGATACATTTTTTGTTATAAGTTTGTTTCACCATTTATGTTAAGCAACGTGATTGGAGGGGGAGTATATGACCCAGAATATTCGTTACGGCCAGTACATACGTGATGTTTCTGTTACAGCTCAAGAGATATCATACAATGCACTTTCGCCAAAAATTGAGAGGGATAGCGCAGGTGTAATTATCCCTTATCAGCCACCAAAGGTTTCTCTTAACCCAAAAGATATTTACCGCCTGTTGAAAAATTATCTATCAGGACGGTTTATGGAACAATTTAGTGCGGTTACTCCGTTAGCTGTCTATCTTGCTCTGTTCCAACTTATCGTTCTTCACCAAATGGTCGAAGGTTTTGTCGGTATTGTGGTTGCTCTTGTAGCAGTTATGATAGGCCTTATGTTTTTCATGGAGGGGTTGGCTCTTGGCCTTATGCCTTTTGGTGAAACCATCGGGGTCATGTTGCCGAAAAAATCGACCCTGCCAGTGGTGCTGCTTATTGCTTTTCTTCTCGGTGTTGGTGTTACCTTCGCTGAGCCTGCAATTGGAGCACTTAAAACTGCCGGGCAGTTGGTGGATGTAAATAAGGCTCCTTATTTATTCCTGTTACTAAATGACTGGTCAGGAACCTTAGTTTTGGTTGTTGGTGCTGGTGTTGGTCTTGCTGCAATTTTAGGTACAATGCGCTTTTTACGGGGTTGGAGTTTGAAACCCATGATTTATGCCGCATTAACCCCTGCACTGGCAATGACATTCTACGCTACAACAAGTGAATACCTAGAGCCTGTCCTCGGTCTGGCATGGGACTGTGGTGCTGTTACTACTGGCCCAGTTACTGTTCCGTTGGTTCTTTCTCTCGGTATTGGTATTGCTTCATCAGCTGGTAAGGGAAGTCAAACCCTATCCGGTTTTGGTATTGTTACCCTAGCTTCAATTTTTCCTATTATCGGTGTATTAGGGCTCTCCATATATGTGGTTTCTACCATCCCTGTGGAACAGATCATTCAAGGTGCTGCTGCTGTTAGTGCTGTAACTACTCAAGCTCCTTGGTATGATGTTTCTCCTGGTGTTGATATTGTCTTGGCCTTTAGAGCAATTCTACCTTTGGTTCTTTTCCTCTATTTGGTTTTGACACTTCTTCTTAAAGAGAAAGTGCAAAATGGTGGCATAGTTGCTTATGGTATTTCATTAACCATCATCGGTATGGCTACTTTCAATCTTGGCTTAACATATGGTCTCTCATCTTTGGGCGAACAGTCAGGTAGTCTGTTACCTGCTGCTTTTGCTAGCATCGATGCTGTACCAGACTCACCTATTTACGTTTATATTGTAGGTATGAGCTTAGCTTTGGCCTTTGCTTGGTTTTTAGGGTTTGGTGCTACTTTAGCTGAACCTGCTCTTAATGCCCTTGGAGCAACAGTTGAAAATATGACCCAAGGTGTGTTTAAAAAATCAACCCTGATGTATGCTGTATCCTTTGGTGTTGCATTTGGTATAGCAATTGGTCTTGCAAAAATTGTATTTAATATATCTCTGCCTACAATGTTGATCCCAGCTTACTTCATAGCTATTGTCTTAACATTCCTCTCAACTGAAGAGTTTGTTAACATTGCTTGGGATAGTGCAGGTGTTACAACAGGCCCAATAACTGTTCCCTTGGTTTTAGCCATGGGTCTTGGAGTTGGTGGGGCAGTTGATGTTGTTGAAGGTTTTGGAATGCTCTCTATGGCTTCCATTGGTCCTATTATTTCGGTTATGTTAACTGGTCTTTGGATCCGTGTTGCTTCCCGATTTAAGAAGGATGAGGAAGTCCCTGTAGAGGCTTAATTTATTTTCTTTACTACCTTAATGGTATGTTAATTATTTTAGGGGGTGCGCGTCATGGCGTCTTCAGCTAAACGTAAAATCACATTTCTTACTGACGTTCGTTTGATTACCTGCATTGTGCAACGTGGTCTTGGGGATACAATTGTTCATGCTGCTCGTGATGCAGGAGCACAAGGAGCAACGGTATTTTTTGCTAAAGGTAGTGGTGTTCGAGAACGCCTTGGCGCTCTTGGTGTTGCTGTTGAGGTAGAAAAAGAGGTTGTAAGTATCGTTGTAGGTACTGAGCAGTTAGATGCTGTATTTGATAACATCTATCTCGCCGGACAACTAGATACACCGGGTATGGGCTTTATGTATGTAACCCCATTGGAGAAGGCCGCTACTTACATTCCACAGGCGGTTCTTGAGAAACTACAAAAGAGCGCATAGGAGAGGAGATCATGGTTAACGTGAAAGATCCAGCCTCATTTCCAAGCTCTAAGTTGATAACCTGTGTGCTGCCTGATGATGGCAAGGACTCAGAACTTCTCAAATTGCTAAAAGATAAAAAAGATATCATTACTGCGAACTCCTTTAAATGTCGTAGTACTGGTGTCTCTTCCGAAGGCAAAAAGGGTAAAAAGCTTGAAGTAGAAGCTGTTCGGGTGGTTACTATTGTAGTGCCAGCTAAAAAAGCTGATGAATATTTTGAGTATATTTTCGAAACCACTGAAATGAATAATGAAGATGGTGGTTTTATGTATCAGAGCGACTTAGTGGGGGCAACTCCATTTGTTCTTCCTGAAGGCATTGCTGATGAGGTTGAAGATTAATTTTTTAATAATCTTCATCTTTTAGAACAAACAAAAAAACCCCGCTATTGTGCGGGGTTTTTTGTTTTATGAAACATAGAGAAATATTGATTACAATCTAGGGAGCTTTTTAATTATAAGCAGCCCTAATTGGTAACCACCTTCTGATGGGTTGCAAGAACAGACCTTGCATGAATATATATCCATTCCATCAATACCATTTATTTCAAGGTGTATATTCTGGGCTTCTGGTGGCTTCTCATCAGAAAAAAGTCCAAAACCAGTGGTGCTAACATCGGTTATTTTCATGTCCATGCGTAGTTCTTTAAAAATTGCAATGGCATCTCTGTTAACATTCATCCGGTAAGAGTTTCTTAGTTCGGCACTTCCTGTTATTTTTTGGCTGTCCTTTGTTACAAGGTCTTTGGGCTCTATTGTCTCACTATTATTATTTATATTTTCAATAATCGAGTCGAGACTTTCAATGTTATCACCTTCCAACCCTCCCATTTTTGCACGTTCTGCTAACTGAAAAAGTTCATTTGCAAGGTCTTCATCTGTTTTTATGGGGTGTAAATCCATCAACTATCTCCACTTCTTGACTCTTATTTATAGTCATACCATTTCTTGTGACAAACAGTATTTTAAATATACTTTTTTAGGGCAATTTTTCCAACTTATTTGAAGTTATTTATATAGCTTTTGGAGTTCTCTTTTGTTTTTATGTTACTTTTCTAGTTTTTATTAATTGCTCATTGGTTCGGGTATAGCATATTATCGTGAGCTAGTTAGGTTTATTTTAATAAAACTGCTTTGAGTAGGGATCAAATTGATGAAAAAATGGCTGTATGTTGGTTTTAGTAACCTGCTTTTGCTTGTATTTTTGACTTCATGCTCATCTATAATCGATGGTTCTGGATCTATGTCCCAACCTGAGATCAAAAAACCAACAATTGATTTGGTTGGTATAAAACTTGGTAAAATATCATTTTTAAAGCAGAAGCTCGTTGTAAGGCTTAAAATTAAAAACCCTAATGAAATTGATATACCTGTAGCTTCGCTTAATTTTTCTCTAGATTTAGAAAAAATGGAGACAGCAACAGGTCTTTTGTCTGAAAAAATAGTTGTTCCGGCTTCTGGTGAAAAAGAGTTTGATGTAATTGTTGATACTTCGATATTTAAAATATCTAGACCTGTTGCGAAGTTTCTCAAGCATAGGAGCAAAACGTTGGATTATCAGATATCTGGTAAAGTAAGCATAGATATGCTTTTTGCTGGTACTTTTGATTTTGCACAAAAAGGGACCATTTCTGTTGATTAATGTTTGTTATTTGTTGAGGGTGTGATGAAAATTTATAAATCATTGTCTGTTATAGTATCTCTAAGCTGTTGTTTGTTTGCTGTGGCTACTGTTGAGGCTGGTGGTATAGATAAAAGGTGGAGTTATAAAGGCTGGAATCAAAACCACCCTCATCAGGGTACGGGCATAATTAGTAGTATTGGAACCCAGTATTTTTTTGCACCACCAGATCCTGTGATTCTTAAATTATCTAAACTACCTAACAAACCAAATGTAGAACCTCCCAAAAAACCTGTTACTCTTACAAAAGCTATGACAATAGCAGCAGCTAAACCAGACACTGATATTGTACCAACTAACATGGTATCAGTTGTTTCGGATGGCAAAAAAGATGCAAACAGAATGAAAATGTCATACTCCCTTGGAGAAGACAGCGATGCAGATGGTATAGCTGATGAATTTGATTTATGTTTGGATACACCAAAAGTAGATACAGTTAACAAACAAGGGTGTTGGGTGCTGGGTAAAATCTTTTTCCTTTTTGGTAAATCTACAATACAAGAAAAATTTACAAGTAAGCTAGACTCCATGATAGCTTATCTTAAAGCCAACCCAGAGTATAAAATTGAACTTGGGGGGCATACAGATAATATTGGTGCTAACACAATAAATAGTAGCCTAGCCAACAAACGCGCTTTGGCAGTTATGAATTATTTTCGAATAAAAGGTATAGCTCGTGATCGAATGTTAAACGTTAGCTTTGGCTCTTCACGACCTGATACTGATAACTCAACAATAATAAAACGCTATTATAACCGTCGGGTTGAAGTTCACCCATTTAAACCAAATAATTCGTAAAACAAGAGAGTATAGTTACTATTCATGGATGAATTTGAACTAACAATTGATAAAATTGTTGCTGGTGGTTTTGGTCTAGGCTTTCACAATGAAAAAGCGGTTTTTGTACCGTTTAGCACCCCTGGTGATCATCTGTTGGTTACTGTAACAAAACAGTATAAAAACCATAGTTTCGCTGCTATTAAAAAAATCATTACTCCAGGCTCAGGCAGAACTCCCCCCCAGTGTTTGCATTATGGCAAATGTGGCGGGTGTCAACTGCAACATATATCAGCAAAACTACAAGGTGAAGTTAAAGCCAATTTTGTAGCGGAATCCATACAACGAATTGGAAAAATAAACCCTGATGGGATAGTGGCCAAATTAAAGAGTTCTCCTTTACATGTAGGATATAGACGGCGGGCTGGGTTAAAGGTTAGGGTTATTAAAAGCGGGGTGCTGTTAGGATTTTTTGCTGCGGGAACCCACAGAGTAGTAGACCTAAGCAGTTGTCCTATATTAGATCCACGGCTTAATGATATCGTAGAGCCATTACGAGGCCTTATTAACAGTTTAAAAGACAAAAATTTTATACCAGAAGTTGATTGTGTTGCTGGTGATGAAAATATTGGGTTGGTGTTTCATACTTTACGAGCTTTTTGTAAAAGTGATTTGGACCGCTTAAAAGCCTTTGCCAAAGAGCAGCAATTACCCCAACTATGGGTACAACAAGGTAAAAAAGCTAGGCTTCGGTCTATCCATAGCAATAAGGTATTAAGCTATGAGTTAGAAGAGTTTTCAATAAACTTTAAGCCAGGTGACTTTATTCAGGTAAATGGTGCAGCAAACCGTTTATTAGTTGCAGAAGTTTTAAAAGCAATAGGAGATGATCTAACAGATAAAAATGGTGTAGTTTGGGATCTGTTCTGCGGTATAGGCAATTTTACACTACCACTAGCAAAAAAGTTTGCAAAAGTTTATGGGGTGGAGAGTCAACCACGAGCTTTAGAAAGATTAAGTCAAAATGTAAAATTAGCCAATATAGATAATATTATACCAATAAAGGCTGACCTATTTAAACCATTTGGTTTGGACAAACTAAACGAGTTAGATAAAGCAGATTTGGTGCTTTTAGATCCACCGCGCAGTGGAGGTATAGAGTTAGTTAAAAGAGTTGTTAAAATACAACCCCAAAAGTTGGTGTATATTTCTTGCGATTCTGCTACATTTGCCCGTGATGCAGGAGTATTGGTTAATGGTGGATACACTCTTAACTCTCTTTTACCAATAGATCTTTTTCCACAAACATCACATGTTGAGATGGTTGGGGTGTTTGAGGTTAAGTAAGGACATAAAGTGAAATATACTATAAAAGAGTTAATAGAGAAGGCTTGTGCAATAAGTATAGAAAATGCAGAGCTTGCTTTTGCCCTTGAAGCTAACGGCGAAAGCAATAGTAAGGCTGACAATACAATGCAGATCAATAAAAAAAAATATGCTGCTGCCCTAGAAGCACTACGGGTGGCGGACCCTAACGGTTTTGAACATAACAAAGCCAAAGTAGTTGAGATAACACGTATGGCAACCCAGCAGCAAAAGGGGAGTGGATCAGACTATTAGGTTTAAGCAAATTTGATTAAAACAACTCATTTCTAATAGCTTTTTTAGTGAATCAAACTATAACTGATAGATATTAGCAGGCGTTATAGATGTCCTTAATATAAAAGATTTTTGGCTTAAACTATCATTTCTTTCCTGAAAATGTGGCAATCAAGTTAGCATCTTATGAGTATTAATAGATTTTTACCATCATAAAAGACGATAATTTATGGATACATTTTGCTCATAATTGAAACAGATATATGCAATTTCACCTATTGCTGTTCCAATATTTTTGCATGCTGTTAATAGGTGGAGACCTATAAAATTTTACGCCACCTTGTCTTGTGTTTTGCTGTTAAATTGTAAGGCGTATAGTTTGGCGTATAAACCATCTTTGTTTAACAGCTCTGTGTGGCTTCCGCTCTCTTTTATTTCACCGTTGGCCAAAACCAAAATTCTGTCTGATTTTAATATAGTACTAAGTCTGTGAGCTATGATTATGGCAGTACGGTCTTTTTGTAGTTGCTCTAGGGCTGTTTGAATAAGCCCTTCGCTAATTGTATCTACTGAGCTTGTGGCCTCATCCATAACTAATATTTCTGGTTGAAAGGCAAACATACGAGTTATACCTATTAGTTGCCTCTCTCCAGCGGATAGATTGGAACCTCTTTCACTTAAAATTGCATCGTATTGCAAAGGAAGCTTTTCTATAAGTATTGCAGCACCACTTTTTTTAGCAGCCTCTATAACCTCTTGCCTACTAATTGAAGAGTCATTTAAGCGTATGTTTTCTAGTATGGACCCGGCAAACAAGAAGGTCTCTTGCTGAACCATTCCCACCATGCGTCTTAGTCTTGGGAGGGGATAGCGATTTACGGGCAGATTGTTGATTTCTATACTACCTTGTACAGGGTCATAAGTGCGGTTTAACAGTTTTATAAGGCTGGTTTTCCCAGATCCTGTTGGTCCTACCACTGCTACTCGCTCGCCACTTTTTATCTCGCAGTTTACCCCTTTTAATATCGCCCCTTTGCCATAATCGAAGTGGAGGTTGTTAAACTTAATGTGGCCATTATAACTGCTGGGTGTTTCAGTTTTTTTTGGGGTTAAAATGGTAGGTGGAGTGTCTAGTAGGTCAAATATTCTCTCTAAGGCGGTCATAGCTGCCTGCATGGTGGTAAATTTTCCAGAAAGATCTCTAATAGGAAAAAATATACGTCGTAGGTAATCTATAAAAGCTACCATTACGCCAACTGTTACGCCATCTTCTGGGGTTAGTCCTGCCCCATAAAAAAACAGTAGGGCAACAACAACAACTGATGATGCTTCTATAAAACTAAATTGAAAAGCTTCTAAAAAATTACTTTTTAATACTGTCTGAAAATAGGCACTGTTCATCTCGTCAAAGTCAGAGCGACTTTTATCTTGACAGTTGAACAGGCGTAAAACTTCATGGCCTTCTACCTGCTCTGTTAAGTGACCAGCCATTTTAGCTTGTAACACTCGACTTTTGCGCTGTACTAAGCGCATATGGCGGGTTATTAGAATAGTGCATACTAAAATAATTGGCATGCAGGCCAAGGCTATTAAGGAGAGCTTTGGTGATAGAATAACCATTGATATGGCTATGCCAATAAGTAACAGCATATCGCTGACTAAATTAATTAAACCAGAGCTAACCATGTTGCTGACAGCTTCGGTATCATTGGTTAAACGGTTTGTGAGCCTTCCACTTGAGTTGGTAGCAAAATACTGGGCATCCATAGTTGTTAATTTGTTAAACAGGTCTCTGCGAATATCTCTAACCACACGTTGCCCAAGCAGGCTATTTATTACTGATTGCAAATAACTGATAAAAAACTGTAAACCAACCAGTCCCGCAAAATAGAGTGCTAATAGGTCGAACCCGGCAAGATCGCTGGGAATAAGGTGCTGATCAACAGCTTGTTTTATAATAAGAGGTTGGGCCATCTGTGCCAGGGTGCTAATTGGCAATAAAAGCAGGGCTATAGCTATCCACCCCTTATATGGTTTGGCATAGGTGAAAAATCTAGCAAAAAGTCCTATATCTAAAAAGCGACCATATTTAGTCTCTTCAGTTTCACTCATTACAGCATGCATCATAGTTTAGAATATTTCCTTCAATATTTAATGGGTCACAAATAAATGTCCCATAATGCGCAAGGCAGGTCTAAATCGCTTCTGACAACTGTGCCAATGCCTCTTCTTTTGCCATGTTACTGTGGAGGTTTCTGTATAACTCGCTGCTTTTTAGTAGTTCATTATGTTTGCCTTGGGCTTCTATCTTACCTTCTTCAAGAAGATAAATATGGTCGGCATTATGTAGGGCAGCAACTCTATGACAAACCATAATTATAGTACGACCTTTGGCTACATCTCGTAGATTATCAAGAATTTTTGCTTCTGTGTTGGCATCAACACTAGAAAAAATATCATCAAGAAGTAAGATTGCTGGGTCAACTGCCAAGGCGCGTGCTAGGGCAGCTCTTTGCCTTTGTCCTCCCGATAGGGTAATGCCGCGCTCACCAACAATAGTGTCAAGTTGTTCGGGAAATTGCTCTATTTCAGCTGCAAACACGGCTTGTTGCGCAGTCTTCCATGCATGTTTTTCGCTGTTATCTCCTTTAACCCCTATCTGAATATTTTCTCTTATGGTGGCAGAAAACAGAAAACTATCTTGGGGGGCCATTATAAGGTTTGCTCTCAAATAGTCTTCAGGAATCTCCATAAGTTCTTGCCCATCAATGGTAATACATCCTTTGTGGGTAGGATAAAGGCGGGCAAGACAGTTTAGTAGTACAGATTTGCCTGAGCCAACCCTACCAACAAGGCCAATAAAGGAACCCTTGTTAATTTCCATGTTAATATTGTTTAAAATAGGTTTCTCGTCGCTATCATCATCAAAATTAAAAGATAGATCTTTAATTTTAATATACCCTTGTATTTTGCTTTGCTTAGTTGAGGGTGATTGTTTTGAGGAATCTGGGTTTATAAATGGTGTGGTGTCTAATATACGGCCGATTCTCTCAAGAGCAGCCAGTCCACGCTGCATAACAGTAAGTATCCAGCCTAGACCCACAGTTGGCCAAACTAATACTGCTAGATATCCGGAAAAAGCGACAAAATCTCCAACTGTTAAATCTCCACTTGCAACATGATTACCGCCATAATACAGAAGAATTAAGCTTCCTGCACCACCACTAAGAATAACAAGAGGTGAGAATAAGCTTTGCAGACGAGTGTGGTCTAGATGTGCTTGGTAGAGTTCTTGAGACTCCACATTAAAAC
>JADGBW010000197.1 GCA_015231305.1 Magnetococcales bacterium
CAAGTGATATTCTTGACGGTTTAGCTAAACGGGAAAAGGAAAGAATAATGTGTGAGGTGGTGTTGTGCCCACCTTTTACAAGCTTACACAATGTAAGCCAACTGTTAATTGACTCATCCGTTAAGCTAGGCGGACAAAATATGTCAGAATTCCCCGCAGGTGCTCATACTGGGGAAGTCTGTGGTATTATGTTGCGCAATGTTGGTTGCTGGTATGTTCTTTTAGGGCACTCTGAAAGAAGAGCAGACAACGGTGAAGATAATGACCTTGTAGCCAAAAAGAGTGCTGCTGCATTTCGTGATGGGTTGGTTCCTGTAGTCTGTTTAGGTGAGACTTTGGCCGAGCGTGAGCAGTCTCGCACATTAGAAGTAATTGCCCAGCAGCTTTCAGTGATTTTTCCTATGCTTCCTGATAGTATGTTAAAGTCTCAGCAGTTGGTGTTGGCATATGAGCCTGTATGGGCTATTGGTACAGGAAAAATTGCAACCACTGAGCAGATACAAGAGGTTCACGCTTTTATTCGTAAAATGCTATCCGATAAAATGGGAGAGGAGTTTGCGAGTAAAATTCGCATTCTTTATGGTGGTTCAGTAAAACCAGAAAATGCAGAAAATATATTTAGTCTAGAAGACGTAGATGGGGGCTTGATTGGTGGTGCATCCCTTAATGCTTCTGACTTTTTAGCTATAATTGATGCTTATCCAAGTGATGTTTGATTATTTGTGATATAACATAAAAAATATCTGTTTTGATGATAATGGAGTTGAGTTAGTTATGGATTTAGTAGTCACAGTTGCACATATAATTGCGTGTTTTACCCTTATTTTTGTCGTGCTTCTACAAAAAGGTAGTGGGGCAGATATGGGTTCTGCTTTCGGGGGTGGTGGAAACTCCGAGAGTGTGTTTGGTGCAGCGGGGTCTGGTAGTTTTTTGGGTAAGCTAACTGCTGGTATTGCAACTATTTACATGCTGACAAGCTTGACTTTAGCATTCTTCACCACTTCCCATGGTGATGGTGTTTCGATAATGGACAAATCAAACATTGAAAAGAAAGTTGATCCTCAAGTAGAAATTCCTGCAACACCTCTTCCACCTAAATCAGGTGTAGCAGAGACACCAAGCTCAACAACAGGTGCTAAGCCAATTCCTCTTCCAGAATAGAGCTTTTATAAATACCCAAACACAAAAAAACCCGGTTAAGCCTAAAAAGCTTTTCCGGGTTTTTTTTGTTAGACGATATTTTAGATAGACATTGTTCTTGTGTAAAGAAGTGAAAAACAGATTAGAGATATTACTGCAACGCTAATATCAAATATTGGTAGCTTGTCAGTTTCACGACGAAAATGCTTGCGCCGAGAGATAAGGTCAAACGATGATAACAGAGCAGCAATTAAAGTGGTGCTTGTAGATAAAAAAGCATAATCCAAAGACCAGGTTATTCTGTACATTACCGCCCAATACATTGCCACAAGTAAAAATGTAGCTGAAATCCCCATATTCCAAGTGCTAAATATAGGTAGTGAAGCTACAGCCTTTCGACTGTCGTTCATGAAGTCTTCTATATCATGTATTATCTCATCTTGGTTAAACATAAGCCTCGTCTCTAAAATATGTTAATTAAAACAATAACAGTATAAAAAAACATGCTCACAATCGTAATCTATTTTGACAGGTTATATTGTTTTCTGTCAAGTCATCAACAAGGTTGTTGTAAAAACACATTTTAAGGTGCTGAATTTCTTTAAAATAATATTTTGTTTTAAAAACCTAAATTAATATATGAAATATTTAGCTTAATGGGTCAGTTTTTTATATTTAACTCTCTTTGGGTTTTCTGCATCAACACCAAGACGTTTCTGGCGGTCGGCTTCGTAGTCCTGATAGTTTCCAGCAAAAAATGTAATTTTAGAGTCACCCTCAAATGCTAGTATATGGGTGGCTATACGGTCTAAAAACCAACGGTCATGAGATACAACAATTGCACTTCCGGGAAATTCTGCTAAAGCCTCTTCTAATGCTCGTAATGTCTCAACATCAAGATCATTTGTAGGTTCATCTAATAAAAGTACATTACCGCCGTATTTTACCACTTTAGCTAAGTGAACTCTGTTTCTTTCACCACCAGAAAGAAATTTTATTTTCTTTTGTTGGTCAGCACCTTTAAAGTTAAACCATGATACATAGGCGCGAGAGTTAACCTCTCTGTCACCTAAATCAATAAGATCTTTATCTTCAGAGATAATTTCCCAAACATTTTTTTCAGGGTCCATCCCTTCACGGCTCTGATCTACATAGGCCAGTTTTACTGTTTCGCCAAGCTTTAATGAGCCACTGTCTGGTTTTTCAGTTCCGTTTAACATGCGTAAGAAAGTGGTTTTACCTGCACCGTTACCACCAATAATACCTAAAACACCACCTTGTGGTAGCATAAAGGAGAGGTCATCCATAAGCAGGCGGTCGTCAAAGCCCTTGTTTAAATTCTTCGCCTCTAGCACAACATCGCCAAGTCTGGGTCCGGTAGGTATAAAGAGAGTGTTTGTTTCTCTTCTCTTTTCTTTGGATATTCTTGCCATCTCTTCATAAGAGCTAAGCCTAGCCTTACCTTTAGACTGCCGCGCTTTTTGTGAAGAGTTTACCCACTCAAGCTCAGTTTTTAAACGTTTTTGAAGAGAGTCTCCTTCGCGTTTTTCTTGGGCTAAGCGATCACTTTTTTGTTTAAGCCATGAAGAGTAGTTACCCTCCCATGGAATGCCGCGACCACGATCTAGTTCTAAAATCCAACCAGCGACATTATCAAGAAAATAACGATCATGGGTAACAGCAACCACAGTGCCGGTATAATCGTGTAAAAACCTTTCCAGCCAAGCGACAGATTCTGCATCTAGATGGTTGGTAGGTTCATCGAGTAATAAAATATCTGGGGCAGAGAGGAGAAGCCGACAAAGAGCAACCCTGCGTATTTCTCCTCCTGAAAGTTTGGTTACATCAGCATCCCAAGGAGGTAGACGCAGAGCATCAGCAGCAATTTCAAGTTTACGGTCAAGATCCCAACCATCAACATGATCAATTGCTTCTTGCAGTTCTCCTTGTTCTTGAATCAAGGCATTCATCTCTTCATCATCGGTAACTTCACCAAATTTCATTGAGACTTCGTTGAAGCGATCTAATAAAGCCTTTGTCTCTTTTACTCCATCTTCAACATTGCCTCGTACGCCTTTATCTGGATCAAGCTGCGGTTCTTGAGGTAAATAACCGGCTTTAACACCTGTAGCAGGTGATGCTTCGCCGTTAAAGTCAGAATCAAGCCCAGCCATAATTTTAAGTAGGGATGATTTACCAGAGCCATTAAGGCCCAAAACACCAATTTTTGCACCAGGATAAAATGAAAGGTTAATATTTTCTAAGATAATCCTTTTAGGTGGAACTATCTTGGTAACCTGCTGCATTGTAAAGATATATTGTGGATTTGCCATTATGTTAATTTCCTGTTTTTAATGGTGTTAACCAACCTTTATGTTTATGGTGACGACCATTAACCACGTCAAAATATAGAGCTTGAATTTGTTTAGTAATGGGGCCAGCTTTCCCGCTGCCTATTGTTCTGCCATCAAGCTCTCTTATAGGGGTCAGCTCAGCAGCTGTACCAGTAAAGAAAGCTTCGTCAGAAATTAAAACTTCGTCACGGGGAAAACGTTGCTCTTTTATTTCTATACCAATCTCTTTAGCTAAAACAAAAACGGTATCACGGGTTATTCCGTTTAACGCTGAATCCAGAGGAGGGGTGATAATCTTACCATCGTTAACGATAAATATATTTTCACCAGAACCTTCAGATACATATCCTTCAGTGTCTAACAGTAAAGCCTCTTCAAAACCACAATCTATAGCTTCCATTTTAGCCAAAATAGAGTTGGAATAATTGCCAACTGCTTTAGCGCGAGTCATGGTGATGTTAGGATGATGCCTGGTGTACGATGAGGTTTTTATGCGGATACCGTTGGTCATGCCATCTTCACCAAGGTATGCTCCCCATTCCCAAGCAGCAACTGATACATGAACTTTACAATTAGACGTATTTATACCCATGCTCTCTGAGCCATAAAACACCAACGGGCGGATATATGCAGAAGGTAGTTTATTAACCTCTACCGCAGCACAACAAGCGTTGAGTATCTCTTCTTTACGAAAGGGGATCTTCATACCAAGAATATGGGCAGATTGAAACAGCCTTTTTATGTGTTCTTGTAAGCGAAAAATAGCAGGGCCATCTTCACCTTTATAACATCGGATTCCTTCAAACACACCCATACCATAATGGAGGGTGTGGGTTAAGACGTGTACTTTAGCATCACGCCAATCAACCATCTTGCCGTCCATCCAAATTTTTCCATCTTTGTCTCCCATGGAGTTACTCATGGCTTGTTCCTTTATTATCGATATTTTTACAAGAAATATGCAGTTGTCAAAAAGTATATGTCAGAAAAAAAACAACTACCACTCCCCATTGTCGCTTTCTCTGGCTCTGTGAGCAAGCTATGTTGCAAATAATCGTAATAAAAAGCAAAGAAATTGGTTTTATGCCATGTTTTTTTTATAAATATTAATCTTTTTTTAGTTGGCAGATGCTTAATATTAAACAGATTTGTTTTTGTAGTTTTCTTTACTAAAATTTATTGAAAGATTGGGGCTTTAAGGGTGGTATTGGATTTGCTTTAACCTCTATAGTCGATAATAAACAAAGGAGACTAAAAAAATGAGCGGATCAATTGGCACTTCGATTCCCCCGGTACAATTGCCAAAAGTACAAGCTTATAACAATGGTGGGGCGCAAATTCATTTAGGTAAAAGTGAGTACCAGTTTAATCAGGTGTTAAATCTAGTTGCACCTACTAAAGATGGGGACTCGCTATTAACCGGTGAAAATTCTGAAAGTTTAAATGCAGAGTCTGTGGCCCAGGTCAACGCAATGTTAGAAGAGCGCAATGAAAGTAAATCTGCTTGGAAACTAATGGCTGCTGCTGCAAAAAGAAACAGTTTTAATCAAGCAGATCTGGCCCAAAATATGGGGCGTGACGCTTATAAAGTGTACACAGGATCAAGTCAAACAAATAATAGTTCATCTCAGGGTAGTTCTGTAGTTGTCTCTGAAGGTGTAGTTGATTTTATACATTAATATAAAAATAAGTTATCTATAATATATTGTATATTCGCATTTTTTAATAAAGGTTATTATCATGGACACAATTGGTGCTGATTTTGGTCGTAAAATACAAGAATCCCTTCAAAGCCTATCTGAAGAGGCGCAAAGGGAGCGGTTAGAGTGTGCCGTTGCAATGTTTGATGATTTGCGGTCTGTTCTAGCTGAGGAAGATAGTAAGGGGTCTCCAACTGGTTACTTGACAGTTCAAGGCTGGACTAACCTTTTGAACTGTTGGGATAACAATATAGTAGGGGCATCTGCAAGAAAAATTAAATATATGATTAGTTTCATAGATGATGTCATGGGACGCGAAGGAATGTACGCGCCACCACTAGGGTTTTTATTTGGTGAGATGAAAACATTTCTAGAAAATGCTGAGCTATCACCTGGTGTTAATCTTCAAGTTGCTGCATAACCAAGGTTTAAAGTACAGATTAAGTTAATCTTAGTGATGGCACTATAGAGTTCTTGGCTATAGCTGATTTTTAGAAGTGTCTATTTATTATTTGAAATCACCATTTATGTCAAAATTGTCAAAAAGTTGAACTTTTGACATATAAATTTACTAGTTTAAACAAAAAAAACCTGCTTTCTATATCCGAAAGCAGGTTTTTTTTGTGTCG